>DAOLCX010000761.1:0-1892 GCA_035327685.1 Pirellulaceae bacterium
GTCGTCTTGTTTTAGATCGAAACCCTGTGAGTGTCGCGGATCGATTCGTCCAAGCTAACGTGTTCTGTCGAACGACTTGCTCCGCGCACCCTGCATATCGTGAACGGTTACGAAAACACTACTATCCTGTGGCTCCGCTCAACCAGCGAACCCGAAGAGCGGCAGATCTCGTCAGTGTATTGAGTACCTGACGCATCACTGGAGGGAATTGACTCCGAAAACGGACAGCGGGACATCGTGAATATGGCCAATCGAACTCAAGAATGGCATAATGGTTGGCTGCGTCCGTTTTTCGTTTAAATAGTATCTAGGAGATCGTCGCGGTGTCGCAAGACTCCCTTCACAATGCGCCACACGGTGGTCTGCAAGGTCAGGCGCTGGCCGAATGGATCCAGCGGGCGCGGGATGGAGATCCGTCAGCACTGGGAGAACTGATCCATCAATTCCGAGATTACCTGATGTTGATCGCCAACGAAGACCTGGGGAGTGAGCTGCAGGGCAAGTTTGGAGCATCGGACTTCGTTCAAGAAACCATGCTGATCGCCCATCAGAAGTTTGCCCAATTTCGCGGCCAGACGCTGGAAGAATTGAAAGGTTGGTTGCGGCAAATCCTCCGCAATGACCTGCACCGAGCCCGGCGGCAATATTGCGACACGCAGCGCCGGCAAATCCATCGCGAACGTACGCTGCATGATGGTCAGGCGGCCGACGTAACGGATGGCCAATATACACCGGGGACCGATGCGGTGGTCCGGGAAGAAGGCCAGTTGTTGCGCCAGGCCATGGCCCAGTTGCCGGAGAACTATCGGCAAGCCATCCAATGGCGCGAATGGGAAGACTTGAGCTATGCAGAGATCGGACGGCGCTTGGGAATCAGCGAAGAGGCCGCTCGCAAGTATTGCTCGCGCGGATTGGACAAACTGGAATGGTTGCTGAAATCTACACTGGCGGAAAGTCGCGAGGATGCCCCCTGCCCAAATGAACCCCACGATGAGCAATCCAAATAACAGCGCTGATGACAGTCATCATAGTACTGGCGATGAACATCCCATCCGTCAAATGATTCGCCGCGTGCGCAAAGCCGAAGAGCGCGGTGGTGTTTCGTCAGCCAATCCGCCTGGCATCGCTGCGGAAACCCTCAAACATGCGTTGCCCTGGAACACGCCCCGTGATCCGCAGCTTGTGGGAGCAGGTGGGGACCTATCGGCAGACGAGTCTGCCTTGCCGAATTGGCTGGGCGCGAGCCTCCCTTCACAAATAGGTCGCTTCCGCATCGAAGGCATTTTGGGGCGCGGCGGATTTGGCATAGTCTTCTTGGCGAACGATCCGCAGTTGAACCGGCCGGTCGCGTTGAAGATCCCCAAGTTGGAAGCCTTGTTGACTGAACACGGCGCAACGCGGTTTGTGCGCGAAGCCCGGGCGGCCGCCCTGTTGGGGCATCCCCAGATCGTGACCGTGTACGAAGCCGGACAGGTCGGGCCATTGCTGTACATCGCGTTTGAACGGATCGATGGGCTGCCGCTGAGCGAGTGGCTGCAAACCAATCGGCGACGCTTGGGGCCTGACGCGGCGGCTCGACTGATTGCTGCCCTGGCGTCAGGAGTTCAGCACGCCCACCAGCGCGGCATTATTCACCGCGACTTGAAGCCTGCCAACATCATGGTTGTCGGACACCGCGACGACTTGTCTGATCCAGCGTTGGATTTAGCAGCCCGCGTCAAGATCACCGATTTTGGTCTGGCACATTTGTCTGAACTCGATGGCCTGTCCACGCACAGCGGCGCCACCATTGGAACACCGTTGTACGCGGCTCCCGAACAACTCGAAGCTCGTGCCGACCAGGTCGGACCGGCGGCGGATGTTTATAGCTTGGGCGCGATCCTCTACGAATT
>DAOLCX010000762.1:0-1891 GCA_035327685.1 Pirellulaceae bacterium
TCGTACCATTGGACCCAATGGTTCATCTTGCCCAGTTCGACGTTCCCCACGCAGTGATCGACATAAAACAGCCCCACTGGGTTGGCGCGGTTGTAAGCGTTAATCGCCAAATCGTCCATTGCCGCAAATTGCGGCATGAACCGGCCTCCGCGCTTGACCCGCTCCAACACATAATCGCCGCGCCGCGATACGAACGAGTGAATCACGCGCCCCATGGTTTTGATTCCGGCAGTCGTGACCGTCCCTAATTCGTCGCTACGTGCCATCGGTTCATAGGCCGATTCAGCGCCATTCTTCAGCGCCTGTTCATAGGCCCGCTCGGCGTCGTCCACCGCAAAGGCGATATCCTTGATGCCATCGCCATACAGACCCACTTCACGCTGTGCTGGGTGGTCGGTCGTTAGTCCAGTGGTCAACAGGAATCGAATATTTCCCTGGGTCAACAAATACGTGGCGGCATCGCGCACGCCCGAAGTCAAATCGCTGACCTGCGAAATCTCAAACCCGAAACACTGTGCGTAGAAATAAGCCGCCTGTTTGGCATTCCCTACGTAGAAACGGATGTAATCGACGTCGATCAATCGCAAGGGATCGGTATTCCGGTCGGCTTGCGATGAAGACTGAGGCATACTGGCTGTGCTCATCGTTGCGGGCTCTGAACTTGGGGTTCCACTTGGTCCGGAACAGGCTCTGGCCCGTCCCACATTTCATCCACCGGAGCAGCAGAAAATCGCCTACTTGCTGTGGCGCGAAATTACCTGCATTGCCTGCCGCTCGTCTGACGCTTCTATTTTCGCGAACTACCGACGGTGGGTCAATCCGATAACGTGTCGCATTTCGTCTCTTGTGGTACATTGTCAAGCGGCGGATGTTCTGTAACGCCACACCGGATGGAGTCGTACTGGATGACATTTGATATCAAACTACAGGCTTTTTCGGGACCCATCGATTTACTGTTGTTCCTGGTCCGCCGCGAAGAGATCGAAATCAGCCAGGTATCGCTGGCGCAGGTCGTCGATCAATTCCTGGAATACCTGGACGTGCTCAAAGAAATCGAGTTCGATTCAGTCGGCGAGTTCATCGATGTTGCCAGCCGCCTGGTGGAACTCAAGTCGCGAATGGCCCTGCCGACGGCCACCGAAGAAGACCCCGAATCGCCATACGTCGATCCGCGCGAAGACCTGGTGACCCGATTATTGCTGTACAAAGAGTTTCGGGATGCTGCCAGCATGCTTGAAGAGCAGGGTGCCTCGTGGCAGCTCCGCTATCCCCGTATCCAGGACGATATCCCGCCGCGCGAAGTCGATCTGGCATCGCAGCCTATCCGCAATATCGAACTGTGGGACCTGGTCAGCGCATTCGGTCGTGTACTGCGCGACAACATTCGTTTGCAGCCGGAACGCGTGGTGTTAGATGACACGCCGATCCATATCTACATGCAGCGCATCCACACGCGGATTGTGGAACAGGGGCGCGTCATGTTCTCACAATTGTTCGCGCCGGGAATGCACAAGTCGGCGATGGTCGGCGTATTCTTGGCCGTCTTGGAATTGGCCCGTCACCACGGAGTTTTGGCCGAACAGCCCGATACGCATGGCGAAATCTACCTCGTCCCCGGCCAAGAATTTTCGACTGCCCCGCTCGAACTGGCCATCGATATCAATCAGCCTGAATCGTTGAATTGAGTAGCTGCCGCGACTATTTGAACACGTCATTAGCCCCATGACTTCAACAGCTGTAAAGTAGGCGGTTTCGGTGGCAATCAGGAAGGGTTTTCGCAACCGTTCACGAAATGTAGAGTGCGTGGAGCAAGTCGATCGACCCTACACGTTAGCGTGGACGAATCGATCTGCGACACTCACAGGGTTTCGATCTGCAACAAGACGACTTG
>DAOLCX010000763.1:0-1877 GCA_035327685.1 Pirellulaceae bacterium
TACGACCACGAACCTGCCTTGGCGCAAAACTTGATTGGCGACCGAGGGATTCCCCAATTCATATTGTTCGAGAAGCAAGACGAAAAATGGTCGCGGCGATTCTTGGTGGGCGCGCAAACGGCAGCCGAGATCGAAGAGTTTCTCGGAGGCCCTGCGGTCTTGGTTGCCGAAAATCTGGAATCCGAAGGTTCGAACAAATAGGTTGCCGCTGATGGATCACGTGACATGGGCTGGAAGGCGCATGTCACGTGGGAGATCCGGTCACGATGCACCTCGAGACACGCGGTTACTGAGATTCGCGCGGCTCAAAACGCAGCCATCTCGGCAAACGCAGTACCTTTCCTTCCGGGTTAATGGCGGCCACTATCGTGTGCCCTTCGGCCAACAATTCGGCTTCCCGCAATATCTGATAATGGTGCTTGATCCGCGCCCCGCGCCCCCAAATCACCCTGGTCTTGATGGTCAACAAGTCGTCGTATTGTGCAGCCTGAAAGTACTGACAGTGGACCTCTGCGACCACTAACATGACCCCACTGGCTTCCAGGTCCCGATAATTCACACCTGCGGCGCGCAGCATCTCCACGCGTCCGACCTCAAAATAATTAATGTAATTGGCATGGTGCAGGCGGCCTTGAGCATCCGTTTCCTGGTAACGGACTCGAAGCGATATCGAAAACTCCGGTAAGGGGAACTCTTCGGTGGTGTCGGTGATTAACTGGTTGCTCATGATTCGCCTGTTCCAAAATCGCGTTGTCAGTTGTACGCCCAATCCCCAAAAGACCAAGATTGAGATAAACTTGGGTGTTTGGAATACCGTTTTCTAACTTGCGCGTCGGGGGATTTCAGCCCGCCGAGCGGGAGTCCGGGGCACGGCAGCCAACGCGAAAAATCTACCTGACAGTTTATGTGCGCTCAATAGAGAGAGGATCATGAGTCAAGGCGAGGACGCTGGAGCGTCAGTTACGCTCCCGACGGCGCGCGGCCGCGACTACCCGACGATTCGCCAATTTACGGTGTTTCTGGAGAACCGGGTGGGCCAATTATTGGAAGTACTCAGGCGTTTTCGAGGCAGCGACGTGCGGATCGTTGCGCTGAACATTCTGGATTCTACAGAATGCAGCATTGTGCGGTTCGTATTGACGATGCCCGAGCAAGGGAGAGAAGTCCTGGAACGCGCTGGGCTGGCAATGATTGAAAGTGACTTAATCGCGTTAGAACTGCCCGATGATCCACAGCCCTTACTGCAGGTTTGCAGTGCACTGTTGCAGGCCGAAGTCAATCTTGTGCAGACATATCCACTGATGATTCGAGCGTCCGATCGGATTGCCGTCGCGTTGATGGTGGACAATATCGATCAGGCGCAAGAGACATTGGCGACGCGGGGCTTTAAATTATTGAGCGAGCAGCAATTGTTGGACCTGTGCTGAGCTATGGCTATTCACGTCACTTGTCCGGGTTGTTTTGCTCGGTTTTCCGTCAGTGAGAAGTTCGGCGGACGCGAAGGACCTTGCCCTAAATGCAAGGCCGTCATTAAGATCCCCGAAAAAAATGAAGAAGTCGTCATCCACACACCGGAGGACGCCGGCCCCAAGGATCGTTCGGGACGGCCCGTATTGCGGCCGATCAAGCGTCGAGAAAACGAAATGACTCCGGTGCTGCTGACCATCATCATTGCGGTCAGTTTGGCGATAGTCGTACTGGCGATTACCGTGAGGATCATGTCCAGCGATAAGTCGGCTCTTAGCTGGTGGTGGATGGGTCTGGGCGGATGGATGGTGGCCGTCCCCATCGCCATCGCGGGCTATGGGTTTTTGCGCGATCCTGAGTTGGGGCAGTTTGTCGGCCGCGAGTTTTGGTTGCGGGCTGTGATTTGTTCG
>DAOLCX010000764.1:0-1869 GCA_035327685.1 Pirellulaceae bacterium
ACAAGGCGCCCCGGGTCACCATATTGGTCGCGGACGCTGCGATCGAACAAGACATGCGGCTCCCCTGTCGGCTGGCTCAAGTCATGCAACAAGGTTCTCGTCCACCGCCGATCGCGATCATATTCGGTGGTCGCCAACCATTCTGGGTTTACAAAAAAGGTGATCGATTGCAGTCGGTGTTGTATCTTGATGGGTCGAACGGGCGGTTGATCGAAGGGGGCTGCCAACATGACGAGTTCGTCGCGGGCTTCCACCACTTGCCGTGGGTCACCGCCATCCAAGGCTTCAAACCACACCAAAGTTGACGGTTGACTGGCATGCCAGCGCACGCTGCGCGGGCCGGTGCGCACCCCCTCAATCGGTATGTTTTCGGCCAAAGGAACGTCGGCAACCTGGTAAGCGATTTGCCCGCGTTCATCCCAGACGGAAATGTTGTGCGGAAACGAACCGACGGTCAATAGATAAGAAAACGGTCGTTGAATCGTATCAACCAAAAAATACTTTCCATCCGGCGACGCCGTAGCTCCATAGTAAATCGCTGGATTGCCAATGGTTGCAACCTGCCCATCGAGATCGACCACGACCAGTTGCGAAGTGGCGTAGTATTCAAACAGCGCTTCGTCGTAAGGATTGGCCAACAGATCTTGAAAAGTCCGTGTGGGAGAAACATTTCCCATCGACTCCTGAATATTCGGGCCAATCGGCCGCTTGGGCGGTGCGGGTTCCGGACTGCGATTATCGGGAACGATTCCGCACAACAAGCGTTGACCATCTGGCATCCATTCGAGATCCATCAACACCGTTGAAAGATTGGCATGCAGCAGCTTGGGCTGAAATGGTTGCTCCAATCGCACTCCCCACAACTGGCTCCCAGCTTCCGTGGACAGTACAAAACAGAAAGCCTGCGAAGTATGTGACCAGGAGACATTACTGATCCTGGCATCCGCAGGCAAATGGACTCGAAATAATTCCTCATGATCACGACGGCGAATGGCGATGCTGCGGATATAGTCGGTACGAAAAATCCCATTGGCGGCAGGGTCGATGCGAATTCCCGCCAGCGGCAACATCCGCTTGGCCAGGTCTTCAATGCTCGGATGGGCATCGCGTCCCAGTAACAGCAACCATTGGCCGTCCGGGCTGAAACTGGCAACCGGTTCTGGTCTGGCGTCGATAATTTCGACCACTTCCGGCGGAGGGAGCAGGTATTCTGATTGGGCAAACGTTGTGCTCATACATCCGATCAACAAGACCCCTGTCCACAGTAGGCGACAACACATGTTCTCAGCCCTCAACTAAACCAAGCTTCATCGCCTGTGCGGTCACCATGTACGCGCGACCGCAGCACCACGCCGACGATTGTAAAGCGAAAGGCGACCATCGTTCAAGCATTGAGACACTGGGGACGGGAGTCTTTCTCAGGCCAGGCCAGGTCCGACCGCGGGTGCCAAGTCTGGCTCGAGACCAGAAAATGACTCCCGTATCCCACGGTGGCGCATCCCCATTCCGGGTTGCCCTTGCATTGGGCATTCATCGACTAAATGTCTTGGAACCGATCCACGCTCAACGTGAGTGTGATGTCCGTCAGCGGTTGGCAGTTGATCTTGGGTGCCGTAGCGTCGGCGCGTACAATGAACAACGAATGGCTACGCACTTGGGAGAGCTGACTTTAATTGATGTTCGAATTTGTCAATCAGATCTGGTTTATTTGGTTAGACCTGGCGCCATGGATGCTGCTGGGAATGCTGCTGGCCGGCATGTTGCACGTGCTGGTCCCGGCGACTTTTTTTCAACGGCAGCTTCACGGCTCCTGGGGAGTCGTTAAGTCGGTTTTGTTCGGAATTCCTTTGCCGCTTTGTTCGTGTGGTG
>DAOLCX010000765.1:0-1868 GCA_035327685.1 Pirellulaceae bacterium
CCAAAGGCCGTGAACGATATCGACATCCTCAGCAATCGACATACGACTGGTTAACGCCCAGCCGCTGGCGCCGTCCTTAGCAATGCCAGTTTTGAGCGACAATGGGCGCTGCAGACTTCTAAACGGTAATCGACAACACCGCCTGAAACTCCGATTGATCGCGGATTCCGTCAAAATCGGGGTCTGTGACCGCAGTATCGCGTAGCCGAGGATCGAGGTCGATGGATACAGCCAAGTGCCGGGACGCCGCTCGGACATCCGACAGAAGGGCCATGTATCGAGCCAATTCGTAGTGGTTGGTGGCGTTTTCGGCGTCGGCCACAATCGCCGCGCGCATCACTTCCACGGAGGATTCCGTTTGCTCCAGGCGGCGGTAACAGACTGCCAACGACCAAAACGTCGGTAAGTTTTCAGGATCGATGCGCAGCGATTGCTCGAACAGGTTTACCGCCTGCGCGAAATGACCCAAAATGCGGTGGGCTTCGCCTTTGAGGAACAGGATCTGAGGCTTAAAGCCTTGGGGGCTTTGAATTTGATTCAGGCTTTCCAAAGCCCGCTCGGCCAGCGGTCTGCACAGTGACTCGTCTAACGTCCATTGATTTTGAAACGAACCGATCAGGTCCAGGTAACCCTCGGCTTCCCGGATCAACTGTGTTCTGCGGATTCGTTCATTCGTCAACATGGCGGGTCACTTTCCCTGCCGATACCCAATTGCCAATTTCACCCGTACTAATTTTGCCCGTATCAATCTCGCCCTTGCCGAATTCGCCTGCCCTGGTCGTCTATTGATATTTTATTTCCGAACATTGGTAGTACCACGAAAATCGTTCGCCACCTGACCGACATCTGACAATCTGGGACCGTTTGCAACACCTGGCCGCAAGTGCGCCATGTGCGTTGGCGGTACCGTCTGCGTCAACTTTTATGTTGCCTGGATGTTGCGTTTTGTCAACGGCCAGAACTCCGAAACGTTGCGGGAATACCACAAACAACAATCGAATGCAATGGAAAATTCGACAAAAACTGACACCCGCCATTTGGCCTGTGCTTTGCGGACGCTTTCTCATCCAACAACTTCCGTCATGGCGATCCGCACACGTTGATGGTTTCGTGTATGGTTTTTGGATTTCTACGCTCTGCAAATTGTCGCATCAGGAAAACTGTCCTGGACACTGCGCGAAACCGCGTGGCAACCGCCAGACGCGGGCTCTTGATCATCCCACTCGGGCTGGCCCTGGCAAGCGTCCTCTACGGTCAAGACGCAGTCTCGGTGCCCAAGGTTCAGTCCTTCCAGGCCGCCAATGAGTTGGTTCAGCCCGAATGGCGATACACGCGGTTCGGCTGGGAGGATGCCAATGCTTGGGTGGCAGTCCCTGCGATTCCCACTGCCAAACCCATGATTCATCCCATCGCGGTGTCGGTTCTCATATTGTTCGCCGCCTTAGCGGCCATGCTCTGGGCTTCCGAAGAATATGACTTCGATCGGCTATTTGCGGGACAGAACCGAAGGCGGCGCGATCGGCGAGACGATCAACGCGCGAATCCGTGATGGATTTTGTGTCGGTTTCCGGAGCATCTTCGCGAGTTCGACCCATTGAAGACGACCGGATTGTCGGGCTACACTCCGCTGCGCGAATTCCAGTACCCTTTTCGTCAATCGGCTTCTTGGCGCCAGGCGAGTACCCGCTTAGAGTTTTTGGTTGGATGATCGAGTCCGTGCCGGCAACAACCAATGCGGTCTGGCTATCGTAACTAACATGGGCCGTGGCCTGGAGCCATCGTGACCTTCACAAAGTTTATTGACCTAAGCCATGATTGAAGTTGTCGAATTGTCGAAAGAGTTTCAACAATCAGGTCGCATCATACGA
>DAOLCX010000766.1:0-1864 GCA_035327685.1 Pirellulaceae bacterium
CTGAAGGCTGGAGTATTAATGGCAGCTTGCGATCTGGTCGAGATCACGATTCGCGGACGGGGAGCCCATGGCGCGAGACCTCATCAAAGCCGAGATCCGATCGCTGCGGCATTTGCGTTGGGCCAAGCCTTGTACGCACTCTGCCCCCGCGCCGTGGATAGCCGTTTGCCATCCGTTCTGAGCATTTGCCAAATCCACGGCGGTTCCAGCAACAACGTCATCCCTGTTGAGGCCAAACTGGGTGGAACCTTGCGAACTCTCAATGGAGACGCGCGAATTGAGTTGATGCAGCGCATCCGGTCAACTTGCGAAGCCATCGGCCATGCCACCGAAACGGAGATCGAAGTCGAATTCTCCGGTTCGGTCCCGCAACTTCAAAACGACCCGAAGTTGATGGAGATCGCAAATACGGCTGCCCGCCGCGCCGTCGGAGAACAACACCTGGCTGCGATTGACCTCCCCAGCATGGGGGCTGAGGATTTTGCGTTCTATTTGGACCACATCCCCGGCGCTCTGATCCGTGTCGGTTCCGCTTCGGACGAAGTCGGTGCCCCTCCTTTACATACACCCGAATTTGACGTCGATGACCGAGGACTGATCGCTGCAATGCGTGCCTTCGTCCACCTCGCGCTGGAATGGTCACATTCCCGGCACATACACGACTGATCTCATCAAAGGGAACGGAGGTCTCTTTCAGAGACAGTTTTCGTAACCGTTCACGATTCTTATTTCAGCCACGTGAGAAACACGGGCGAGCTGATTGACCACCTTGTCCTTCAGAGCGGCGATATTGAGTATGACCTTTGGGCTTTTTGATCGATGGAGGCGGGAGGCGTTTGACGGGAGGCAAAAAGAAAAGACGGAGGAAAAGACCCATCACCCAGAGAACAATTAGTGACTCAGGATTACTTTAAAAAGGAAGACGCAATCGATTCGCATTGCGATCCATCCCGAATGCGATTCGTATTCAAGCGATGACCTGCCTGGTCTTTTCGGTTTTCGTTACAATCAAAACGATAGAAGTCTAGCCGTCGGCGCCCGAGAATTGGCAACGGATTGGAAGCCAACAGGGCGAGGCAGTTAGTAATGGTGGCCTGCGCAGTC
This sequence comes from Pirellulaceae bacterium, assembly GCA_035327685.1. Taxonomy (GTDB): domain Bacteria; phylum Planctomycetota; class Planctomycetia; order Pirellulales; family Pirellulaceae; genus BJ22. The sequence goes on from DAOLCX010000766.1 coordinate 1,105, forward strand.
GACTTTGCGAGGTCTCTAATCCAACCAAGAACATCATATGCTCTACACGGCCCTGTTGATTGATGACGATGCAGCGATCCGGCAATCGATGCGATTGTGTCTGGAGGCGGAACATGCACGGGTAATTCAAGTAGGGACGTCATCGGGTGGGTTGGAAGCGTTGCAGCGCTCGCGAATCAATGTCGTGTTCCTGGACCTATGGCTGGGCTCCGAGTCTGGTTTAACCGTGCTTCCAGAAATCCTGCGTCGACAACCTGGAATTGGCGTGATTGTCGTGACGGCTTTCGCTACCTATGAGTCCGCAGTCGAGGCCATGAAATTGGGGGCGGTCGACTATTTGCCCAAACCCTTCCCGCCAGAACAGGTGCGCAATGCGGCACGGCGGGTGGTTACGGAAGCTCTGCTTCGCCGAAATCTGAGCGAACTGCAAGATCGACTGGATGAAACCGAGGGGGAGACGATCTTCGAAACAGCCAGTCCAGCTTATGGAGCGTTTTTGCAAACAGCGGCTCGGGCGGCTGCCTCGGATGCAGCGATTTTACTGCGGGGAGAAAGTGGTACTGGCAATACGATTCTGGCTAGCTGGATAAGACGCAACAGCCCTCGTGACACCGATCCGTTTGTTACGGTTCATTGTCCCATGTTGTCCAACGAATTGATGTCGAGCGTTCTGTTCGGACACAAAAAGGGCGCGTTTACAGGTGCGATCACGGATGCTGTGGGTAAGGTCGAGGAGGCCGAAGGGGGCACGTTGTTCCTC
>DAOLCX010000767.1:0-1863 GCA_035327685.1 Pirellulaceae bacterium
CCCGCCGTTTTGGCGACGTGATAGGCTGCAAAATTGTGTTGCAGTCGCAAAAATTCCTTGACTGTTTTCAGTTGGGAATTACTCATCCACGTGCAACCACAAATCCGGACAGATGTACGTTTGGTGATCCTTGGCAAGATTGTAAAACAACTGTCCTCCATAGTTCATCCCACGACGATGGACAATCCAACCAGGGTTCGAGACAATGGAAGACAATGGTTCTACATTCTCGCCTTTCCGACCGAATCCGCGCTCGGTCAAAAGTAAAACGTTGTTTGTGTCAGGCGCCCAAAACAAAAAGGCGTCGCCTGCGGCTCGCCGTTAAACGATGTGCTCGGTGTCGTTTAATCGGTTACGCATTTATACCATTTTGCGGGCTGCTGTGGGATTGGAATCCGAGCGACTTTCACTCAGAATGGACTCATGAACAGACACTACGTAATTACGTTTTGAACCGGAGCCAAGGCCACATGAAGTCACTAGTCATGCGGGATCAAGTTTTCCTGTTGTGTTTGACGGGCATTGTCTGGGGACTCTCATTGACCGTTGCGGAAGGGCAATGGGTGCCCCAAGCCGAAGCTCGTCTGGTCGATGGATTTAAGTTGACTCGGATTTACGAGGTCCCCAACGGCCAAGGGTCCTGGGTCTCGATGTGCGTCGATCCTCAGGGGCGGCTGATTGCCTCCGATCAATACGGCGGCTTGTACCGGATTACGGTCGATCCAGCGCGCGAAACGACGGAGGTCGAGGCGATTCCGGTCCCGATTGGACGGGCGCACGGCTTGTTGTGCGCCTTCGACAGCCTGTACGTGATGGCTCATGCAGGGAAAGGTCAAGTATCCGGGCTCTATCGTGTCAGGGACACCAACGGGGATGATATCTACGACTCGGTGGAGTTATTGCGGAAAATCGATGGAGAGGGAGAACACGGGCCGCATGCGATTGTGCTCAGTCCAGACAAGCGGTCGATTTACATTTGTGCGGGCAATCACACTCAGCTGCCGGAAATTGCCCGCTCGCGCGTGCCGCAAGTGTGGAATGAAGATCAATTGCTGCCGCGCTTGTGGGATGCCAGTGGCCATGCAGTAGGGATTCTGGCCCCCGGAGGCTGGGTGATCAAGTCCGATCCGGACGGCAAGGAATTTGAGTTGATCAGCATCGGATATCGCAATCAATACGACATTGCTTTCGATGAAAACGGGGAGTTGTTCACGTACGATGCCGACATGGAGTGGGATGTAGGTTTGCCCTGGTACCGCCCCACGCGAATTTGCCACATCACCAGTGGCAGCGAGTTTGGCTGGAGAAGCGGCACCGGCAAGTGGCCGGAGTATTACCCGGATAGTTTGCCTGCGGCGGTCCAAATTGGATTTGGCTCGCCGACGGGCGTTTGTTTTGGAACCGGAAGTCGATTTCCGAACAAGTATCAGAAAGCGCTGTTCGCTGCCGATTGGAGTTATGGGATTTTGTATGCCGTTCACTTGCAGCCCCAGGGGGCGTCTTACACTGGCGAAGCGGAGATTTTTTGCACGGCGCCAGGCCTGGCGATAACGGACCTGGTGATCCGGCCCCAAGACGGCGCACTGTACTTTTTGATCGGAGGGCGCCAGTCGCGCTCGGCGCTTTACCGCATCCACTATGAACCGAAGCCAGCACCAACGCTGGAACTCGTCGACCTCAGCCTTGGCGTCAACGCGCACGTTCAAGTTCGTCATGCCTTGGAGCAGTTTCATATGCAGGCGCCTGCGGATGATTTTCATGTGGCGATCGAATACGTCTGGCCTCATTTGAAATCGGATGACCGTTGGATTCGGTTTGCCGCGAGAACCGCCATCGAACACGTACCCGCCGAATTGTGGCGGG
>DAOLCX010000768.1:0-1861 GCA_035327685.1 Pirellulaceae bacterium
CAGCGAACCGGTGGTGCGCGTCCCTTTGAGCGATCCAGCGGCGATGGCAAAATCGGTGATCAGCCTGTTTCAAGACCCCCCGGCCGCCGAAGCTTTGGGGACTCAAGCAGCGAATTGGGTGGCCGAGCAATGGCCGACCGATCAGGTTGCAGCGGCCTGGCAGCAAGTCATGGAATACGCCACTTGCACTCTTCGCGTCGCGCCCAAATGACCCAATCGATCGTTGTTGTCGTTCCCACGTTTTTTCCGCTCGGGCCGCTGTTTCAGTTCCTGCAAGTAGTTCCATTCGTTGCAGAAGCAGGTTTTGATTTGCATGTGACATCCTGCCGAAACGAGTCGATAGAGGCGCTCATTGACCGCTTTCCGCAGATTACGTTTCATGTTCCCATCGGAGGCCAACCGGCCCCGAATCGAAATGCCATTTTGGCGTCAGTCATCGCAGATGTCCGGCCTGTCTTTGCACACAATTGGATGGCGGGACCTCGCATTGGCAGGTGGCTGACAAAAAACTCTGTGGCGTGGCTCGACACGAGCCTTGATCCGAGGTGGTGGCAAACCAAGAAGTCGCCAATCCACTGGCACGGCGGAAAACCGGTCGGCACGGTCGCATTTGCTGGACCGGACTCGATCGACAGTTGTCAACAAACTTTGCGAGACTCGACAGAGCGCTGGAGCCTTCATCGCTCAGTTCATCCTTCTGTGATCGATCGTCTTGCGATACGGCAACTGGCAGCCGATTTATGGGGAATTCCACTGGAGCGGCGGATGATTGTGGCAGCCGCGCCTTTGGTTCCCGCAACTCGACACAAAGACTTAATCTGGGCTCTCGACCTGTTGAATTGTATTCGCGACGACTTGCATCTGCTGATTCTTGGGGATGGCTCGCAGCGGCAGCGGCTACTCAAGTTTGCCGAGTCCACCGCTGCGCGGAATCGAGTGACTTTTGGCGCTAACCATCAACGGGTATTGGACCTGATCGCCTGCGCGGACGTCTATTGGCACGGCCATCTCGGCCAGTGGGAGCCTGATGGACTGCTGTGGGCCATGGCCCACGGTGTTCCGGTCGTATCCGCGTGGGGCCCCGCAACGCAGGGGATCGTGCGGTATCAGCAAACCGGTTTGGGCGTGGAACTGGGGCGGCGCGATCAGTTTGCCAGGTGGACCAAGTACATCCTGGAGCAGGAAGAGTCCGCGCAGCGCATGGTGGCGCAAGGTCGGCAATGGGTGTCTGACGTCTATAATCCGCAGGATGCAGCAAACGAATTGGTCGAGGTCTATCGTTCGGTGGTCGAAGCAATTCAAAAATCGACCAGAGTCTGATAGGATTTGCCTCCAACGTTCGGTTGTACTTTGATTGGTTTGAGTCAATGGGATTCGGTCACGGATGTGGTCTGATAGGTAGAATAAATTGCCCTCACTTGTTCTGTCCCCTCGCCAAGGCCATCTTTGTCAAGGGAAAAACAATTGAGGACAACTATGTTACAACTTCGAGAACGGTTGCGATCAGCGATGCCCCAACACCGGATGTCGCGGGTATCAGTGTCCATGATTGATTATTTATGAGGACGGGAATGCGAACATCTCCTCAAATCTTGGTACCTCTGTTGTTAATTACGGTTGGGACAGGTTGGTTATTGTCAACCTTGAATGTCGTTCCCGGCATAGACTGGGTGTGGACTTTGGGATTGGCCATGGTGGGCCTTCTCACGTTTGCGTTGTCGGGAATTGACAAGTTGACTGTGGTCGTTGGCCCCTTTTTTTTGTTGGCCAGTTGCCTGTCCGTACTCCGTCAAACGGGTCAGATCAGTCTGGACGTCGAGGTCCCCATCCTGGTGATTTCCGCAGGCGTGTTGATGTTGAT
>DAOLCX010000769.1:0-1855 GCA_035327685.1 Pirellulaceae bacterium
GCTCTGGACCTGAAAAAGCCTCACGCGCCCCTTGGGGGGGCATCCCCATCCCAAGGTGCGTTTGAGATCGAAATCCACCGAAAAACCGCCATTGAAGAACAATTGTCCTCAATTGTTCGAAACCATGGCTGTGTTGACTATCGTCCAAAGATGAACAATTGAGTCCATTGTTCCACAGTGAAGCCCTTCCGCCAGATTCCGTGAATGGTTGCGTTTTTCCCGACGGTGGGAACCAGCACAGGCGTACTGCGACAAATTGGAATTCGGTTTTCTCGGTCATTCCGTTTTGCACTGGCGTATTTTGCGTGTTTTCCCTAAAAACCCCGCAGTCGCGAGATGGGAGAGTGGTCGAGAATTTCGGTCAGATTGGAATTTGTTAGTTGTGCCCAATAGCAACTTTCTGGCCTGATGGACAAAGTCTTCCGCAGCGATCGCAGGCATTTCTCCGAAGCTTCAGTTGAAGACGTGCCGCAGGTGACCGAACACAACCGGTGCTCAGGAAGCTGGGCCTTTTGAGAAGGCCTCTCCGGGACCACAAGTCGAACAAGGACGCTCGACGCCATGAACCTTCGCTCCATACTGGGATGGATCTTTGCCGCCCGCACGACGGCCAGAACAGCACAACGGTTAATATCTCCCAAACGCTCCTCCCGGTCGCGGCAGAAATCGTTGATTTCACTGCGAACGCTGGTCGTGGTGGCCGTACTGGGCGGCGCTGCCTACTTCGGCTTTCGAGGGATGGAATGGAGACCGTCCTGGCCTCTCGGTGAGAATCAACACACGACAACCGGTTCACCAGGTCTTGGGCAAGCGACTCCTCCAGCGGTAGTTCCCGTTGGCGGCGAACAAGCGGCGGCACAGCAAACCCTGATTATCGGGTCATTTAACATTCAGACGTTTGGTCGAGCCAAAATGCAAAACCCCAGCGTGATGGGGATTTTGGTGGATGTGGCCCGGCGTTTTGATCTCTTGGCGATTCAAGAACTGCGGTCAACAGAACAGGATATCATTCCGAAATTTGCACAGATGGTCAACGCTGACGGATCCAACTACCGCTATATCGTGGGACCAAGACAAGGACACACGATCAGCAAAGAACAGTACGTTTACCTGTACGATGCCAACAAACTGGCACCGATTGCCCCTCCCTATGTCGCCACGGATGCTTCGGGACAATTCCATCGTTCACCCTTAGTGGCTCATTTTCGTTCGCTGGAGATTCCCCCCGATCAAGCCTTCTCGTTCATCCTGCTGAACGTGCACACCGACCCAGACGAGATTCGTTTTGAGATCCCGGAACTGCGTACCATTATTGAACGCGTTCGTCGAGAAAACCCCGGCGAGGACGATATCATCATTTTGGGAGACTTCAACGCACCACCTCGTTTTTTTCTTCCGTATCAGTGGTTTGCACATCCCTACGCTGCCATTGACGACGATTGGACGACCAACGTCCGCGAAAACCGGAATTATGACAACTTGGTTTTTGACCAGATCGCGACCCGCGAATTTACCGGTCGGCGCGGCGTTCTCAATTTCCGCAGGACTTACCAATTAGAGTTGGAAGATGCTTTGAAAGTGTCCGATCATTTTCCGGTTTGGGCAGAGTTTTCGATTTACGAAACGCCGACCCGAACGCCTGTTACAGGCGCTCAAAATACCGGCGCTTTAGCTCCCGCTCTGCGTTGACATTAGGGTGAAAGGGAGGAAGCTTTTTCCGCATAACCGTTGACGAGATTGTTCTACAATCAGGCTGTCTCCGCCAAAGGCCGTGAACGATATCGACATCCTCAGCAATCGACATACGACTGGTTAAATACCAGCCGCTGCCTCCGTCCTTAGCAATGCCAGTTTT
>DAOLCX010000770.1:0-1848 GCA_035327685.1 Pirellulaceae bacterium
GATTATTTTCAAGAGCAACATTTGCAGATTTTTGGGCCCAGCCGGGCTGCCGCACAACTGGAAGGAAGCAAAGTATTTTGCAAGCGGGCTTTGCGCGCCGCGGACATTCCCACAGCGGATTTCTGGGTCTTCGAATCAGCGGGACCGGCGTTGGATTTCGTCCGCGAGCGGTTTGGCGACACACCCGGCGATGTACCGCTGGTCGTGAAGGCCGATGGGTTAGCCGCTGGAAAAGGTGCTATCGTCTGCGGTGCATTGGACGAAGTCGAAGCGGCTATTCGGCGCGTGGCCATTGAGCGCGAATTCGGCAAGGCCGGCGACCGGTTCATTATCGAACAGCGGCTGCGCGGTCCTGAGTGCAGCATTTTGGCAATCACCGACGGCCAAACCATTTTGACTCTACCACCCGCGCAGGACCACAAACGCGCATACGATGGTGACCGGGGTCCCAATACTGGCGGCATGGGAGCCTATTGTCCGGCGCCGATCGTGGATGGCGAGATGCTGGCTTGGGTCGAACAGAACGTGTTCGTCCCTACGATTCATTACATGAAGCGACACCGCGCGCCGTTTCGGGGAATACTGTATGCGGGCCTGATGTTGACCCCGGTGGGGCCACGTGTCCTGGAATACAACGTCCGATTTGGCGATCCCGAATGCCAGCCACTGTTGATGAGGTTGCGAACAGATCTGGTCGAGATACTGGAGTTGACCATCGCCGGCAGACTTCATGAACTGGAGGATATCGAGTTCGATCCGCGACCGGCGGTCAGTGTGGTGATGGCGGCAGAAGGTTACCCCAATCAAGTCCGCAAAGGGGATGTGATCCGCGGGTTAAGCGAAGCCAGTTCGGTTCCCGATGTCAAAATATTTCACGGAGGCACGCGCACCAGTGACGGCCAGATCGTGACAGCGGGCGGGCGGGTGCTGAGCATTACCGCACTGGGTGAGACGATTCCCCAAGCCAAATTGAACGCTTACGTGGCCATCAAGTCGATCCGCTGGGATGGAGCCTGGTGCCGCAAAGACATCGCCGATAGCGCCGTGCCGGTGTTGACGGGAAACGCCGCAAATCGTGGAGATCTGTGACGAACCTCGACTTAGACGTTTCTTAACCGTTCACGGTATTGATGGCCAGGCTTGGTTCGGGTGCGTTCCGCAAGTCGTCTTGATGTCGATTGAAACCCTGTGAGTGTCGCAAATCGATTCGTCCAACCTGCCATGTTAGGTCGAACGACTTGCTCCACGCACTCTACAAATCGTGAACGGTTACGACTTTTCTCAAAAGCGCTCTTGTTGGTCACCAAGCAAAGGCGTCAATCACCCTGTCGAGAGAGCCAGGGCGTAATCCGATGTAATCCGGAGCACTTCTTCCAAGTAGGGCGTGATTTCAATTTCCTTAGTCGAATTGACTTGTTGCTCGATGACTTGTTCGTCTTCCTTTTCGGCGTCGATCTCTCGTTTCCGCGCCATGAACTTTTCTTCGTTCAACGGTATCGACGTTTCCTTTTTCGAGGCCACATAACTCTCTATTTTCTTGAGTTCCTTGGCAAAGTCATCCGATTCGGCAACACGTTGCCGGGACCGTTCGGCCAATTCTTGAATCAACTTGGGATGGGCCCGGCCCTGGTCCTGGACGCCGCGCGCGGCGGAGACGCGGTCGTATTCGATGGCAAAATCCAAGTCGCTTTCGCTGATGTTGTCGATATGGTCCGTCAGCGACGGAAGTACAATGTCTGACTCCACGCCCCGTTTCTGGGTACTATCTCCATTGGGTCGATAAAACTGTTGGATCGTCAATTTCAGCGCCCCGAATTGCGGCTCAGCACTGTCGTTTCGAAAGAAAAC
>DAOLCX010000771.1:0-1844 GCA_035327685.1 Pirellulaceae bacterium
CGCAATTTGACTCCTCCACCGAGGAAAAGCCGGTTGAAGGTATTTCTCGGTTCATTTTGTGCCGCGGTGAATTGGAATAGATCGTGTGTCGTCGCTCACCAATCCTTTGTTGCCTCTGTTTTCACCTGTTCATTTCCCCAACCCGGTGAGGGGACCGGGACCGGGGACTGTATTATTGGCCCCCCTTGAAATTTAATCGCGCTGCGACAATCACCACCATCGCGGCTTGTCTTCAAGGCCCGTTAGCGATAAGAATGGAATACATGCTCGGTCGGCCATCGACGTTGACTTTGACTCGATTCGAGCGGGTAAGCAGTCTTCAAATCAGAAAGCCACAACAACATGACTGGACCAGGCTTTTCCACGATTCCACAAGCCGTAGAGCAGATTCGCCGGGGTGGGGTCGTGATCGTGGTTGATGACGAAGACCGCGAAAACGAAGGGGACTTCATCTGCGCGGCTGAATTAGCGACGCCGGAGACGATGAACCTGGTTCTCAGCGGCCGCGGTGACTTTTGTGCCCCAATTTTGTCGGACACGGCGAACCGACTGGAGGTCGCACCGTTAGTCGAGCACAACACGGCCCGTTTACAGACTGCGTTCTTGACTCCTGTGGACCATGTGACGGCCCAGACGGGAATCACAGCGGCCGAACGCGCGCATTGCGTCCGCGAAATTGCTAACCCCCATAGCAAAGCGTCCGATTTTGTCCGCCCCGGGCACGTCCATCTGTTGCTCGCGCGGGAAGGGGGCGTGTTGCGGCGAGCCGGCCACACAGAAGCGGCGGTGGACCTGTGTCGCATGGCCGGCTTACAGCCAGTAGGCGTCATCTGCGAAGTACTGGATCAAGACGGCAATCGAGCCACACGCGATTATTTGATGACCATTGCGGCCCAGCACAAACTGCCGATCATTACCATCGAAGACTTGATCGCCCATCGACGATTGAACGAAAAACTCGTCTCTCCCATCGTGACGACCTTGTTGCCGACTCACTACGGCGAGTTCAAAGTCGTGGTGTACGATGTCAAATATGAAAGCCAACAACCGTTGGCGTTGGTGATGGGAAACCCTGAATTACAACGCCTGCCACCCTTGGTGCGGATGCATAGCAGTTGTTTCACTGGGGATTTGCTGCAATCGTTGCGCTGCGATTGCGGCGATCAGTTGCACTTGGCACTGGAAATGATCAGCCGCGAAGGACACGGCGTCATCGTCTATTTGCCTCAAGAAGGACGCGGGATCGGATTAATTGAAAAACTCAAGGCCTACGCCCTTCAGGATCAGGGCATGGATACCGTGGAAGCCAATCATGCCCTGGGCTTCAAAGCCGACATGCGGGATTACGGAGTCGGAATCCAAATTCTCAAAGACCTGGGTTTGGATCGTATTCGTTTGTTGACGAACAATCCCAAAAAGACGGAAGCCTTCAATTTGCGCGGTTTTGGTTTAGAAGTCGTCGATCAGGTGCCACTCTTGCCTCCTATCCACGAACATAACGCCCGCTATTTGGCCACCAAACGCGACAAACTTGGGCATCAGATTCCTCATCCGTTACCGGACAGCCAACCGTGACGAACGAAGGCGGGACAACTCAAGTAGGCGGCCAATCGCGCGCTCGCAAGTCGATTGCGGTACTGATTTCCGGCTCCGGCACGACGCTGAAGAATCTGCTGCAATGGCGAACTGACAAGCGATTGATTCCCGAGATCGTCGCCGTGATTTCCAGCAACCCTTCCGCCCCCGGTCGGCGTTACGCCGACGAAGCGGGAATACCGGTAAGAGTTGTCGATTGGAGTTCGTTTCGAGATGTGGAGCTTTTCAGCGCCGCAATTTTTGATCAT
>DAOLCX010000772.1:0-1833 GCA_035327685.1 Pirellulaceae bacterium
GTCAGCATCAAATGCACCCGCAGCGTGGGAACTGGCTTGGGACGCGCCCCGATGCTCGACGGACAGGGATCGGGAGTCATTGTTTCCGCCGATGGTTACATCATCACCAATGCACATGTCGTAGCTGGAGCGACCTACATTGAGGTGACACTTTATGATCGGCACGTTTTTCCTGCGCGGTTGATTGGTGTCGATGCAACCACCGATCTGGCGGTGGTCAAGATTTCTGCGTCTGGTTTGATTCCGGCCGAATGGGGCGACAGCGATCAATTAAACGTTGGATCTTTGGTGTGGGCGATTGGCAGCCCGTATGGCTTGGACCAATCCGTGACCTCGGGGATTATCAGCGGTCGGAACCGTTACGAACAAAACGCCCGCACGAACACGCCGCAGCAAGAGTTGCTGCAAACCGATGCTGCGGTCAATCCCGGCAACAGTGGCGGGCCGTTAGTGAACGCGCGCGGCGAGCTCGTGGGCATCAACACGGCGATTGTCGGAGAGGCTTTTCAAGGGATCAGTTTTGCTGTGCCTAGCGCCGTCGCTCGTTTTGTCTCGGAACAGTTGATTGGCAGCGGACGAGTCTCTCGCGGGTTCTTGGGAATTACACCCCACCCCGTGACACCCGAACACCAGATTCAATTCAAACTCCCCGATTTAAATGGAGCCATCTTGCGCAACGTGGATCAAGGGACACCCGGATTTGAGGCCGGCTTTTTGCCAGGCGACGTGATTCGATCTTGGAATGGTCAGCCCATCGAGGACTATTTGCTGATTTATCGGTTAGTCGCCATGACTCCACCCAACACGCAAGCCGTCGTCGAGATCATCCGAGACGGCAAGCCACTGACCATTAACATCAAAGTCGGCGAACGTCCCGACGCCTATGACCGCCCCCTGCGCCGGTGATCATCGCTTGTACCGGATCCTGTATTCGCATGCAGTCTCAGCCTTTCTACGTGCAGCGAGTAGACGCTTAAATACGGATTTTCGAAGGATCGCATTGAGCGTGAGGTGGATATTCACTTCTCAAACGGCATTACCAGGTGCCGAAAGTTGATGGGCATTCTTGCGCTAAATGTAGAGGGGATGTCGGTCGTTAAACTTTGCGCTGTCGGTGTAACCGCGCGCGGTGTTATCCGAGTATTCGTTCCAAAGCCGAAACACCGCAGAATCCTACTCGCTGTTTCGATGATCGGGGTATGGAACCTTCTGAACACGGCAACGCAAGACCAGCAGCTGACAGCACTGCCGCCTTGACGCGGAGAGAAGCTCTGCAGACGGGAGCTGCGGGGCTGATAGCGTCGGTGGCAGTGGCTTCGGGATCGCCAGCAAAAGCGTCGGCAGTCGATGGCCGCTTGCCGGTTGTTTCGCGAACCAAACCGTGCCCCGACCAGCTTAAACGGCAAGCAGCCGAAGACTATTGCCAAAGCTTCTCCCGATATGGCGGTCGATTGTCGAATCCCATTCGGCAGTTATTCGTCGCCGCTCAAAATGAATGCGACATCCCCTTCGCCGTTGCCATCATCGGTTCAGGGTATGGCGCCTCCATATGCGCTGCGCGCCTGTCACAACATCTCGGCGAGCAATACCGTTTGTGTATACTGGAACGAGGCCGCGAATGGATTCCAGGGTCTTTTCCTGATACCTTCTCGTCCACACTTCAAAACACGTGCCATACCATTGCTGGTCCTGCGCGCGGCCAAATGACAAACCCACTGGGGCTGTTCCATATTTCATTTAACGACGAAGTCAACATTTTGTCGGGAAGTGGATTGGGAGGGACGTCTTTGATCAATGCCAATGTGGCTCATCGACCCCATTCGGAAACGTTTC
>DAOLCX010000773.1:0-1830 GCA_035327685.1 Pirellulaceae bacterium
TTGAGTGTCCTGACAACTCAAATTCACCCGCGTTTTACCGCGACAGTGCCATTCATGGGGGCACCTTTCCCCTCGCATCGTCCGGATCGGGCTCAGCTTCGAACCAGTAGGTCGGTAATAAGGTACCATCAATATGACTGAGGGTATCGTGCATGTAACTGGCTGCGTGGAGTTTTTCATGCTGCGGGGTCAAACCCCCGGGCAGTGGGTTGGGCTCACCGCTTGATCCGAAACCGACGGTCGGCAGATAACCGGCGGTACTGCCTGGAATGTGGTTAGAAACTCTTTTAGTCAATTCCCACGTTGGCGCGGTTTACGTCGAGTTTGTCTGGTATCCCGCGCTCCATAAAACGATGAATGAGTGCCTCCGTTCCCAATTGGCGTTCCAGATCGCGTTCCTCCGGATAAAGCGGATAGAGTGAAAAGAAACCGATCATCCCTCCCGTGGGTGTACGAAGCCATCCTTCTTTCGATTCTTCCGTAATCGCCAGCCAACTCGTGAATTTTAAACCTGGACAAAGGGGCTCTCGATGTTCACCATTGTCAATCACCGTCGAAGGGCCACCCAGCCAAGTATTGTGTTCGAAGGGAAAATGCGCGATTCGAAGCATCCATTCGATCGGCCATGCCTTGCGGGGATCTTGCAGTGATTTGTTGTTCAACGGCCATGATCGTGGAAGTGCCATCATCAATTCCGCAAATTGGTAAGCTTCCTTGCCCAAAGGAACATTCATTTTGCGATTGGACATTCCTACTGTAAAAAGATACTGGCCTGTCCATTTAGAAACCGACACTAACTTGACCGGCATATCGGACGCAACCAGGGGCATCAGGCTTAACCGTCGTGGTTTACCAAAATGTCGACGGATGTGGGCGAGCACCAGTTCTTCGTGCTGATTGCATGAGGATGGCGCGGCAGTCGATGTGGTCACGCCTAGTTCTTCCGGCAGTTTTCCTCCAACTGAACGCAAATACGCCTCTATTTCCCGATGGCCGCCCATAAGAGCATGGGAAAGAGGAGTCAGATTGTACCAAAGCGCATTAACGTCGGCGCCATGCTCAACAAGCAGTTTCACGACTTCCAGGTGGCCGAGGAGGCATGCGCCAGTTAACGCAAAACACCTGCGTTCTCCAGGATAGCCCTCATACTCAAAGTTTAAGGTAACTCCCTGTTCAAGCAGCCAGCGGACAACATTAATAGCACCTTCACGTGCGGCATAGACGATGACCCCCTCTTTTGAAGGTGGACTACCTCCTCCCATCGGCTCGTGAATATCTCCGCCCACCGAAACGAAATACTTCACCCAATCCAGTAGGTCTAGGCCTGCTACATCTGCTAGCCACTCCTGAATATCAATGTGATTGTTGAACAACTCCGGGAACTGTCTGAGACGCTTGTCGAATTCCTCGATAGGGACCTTGCCCAGCATTCGCCACATAATTTGAAAGGGCGTCAGTTCCGACATTATTTCCACCTTCCTGAGATAAAGCCTATCGCGGCTTCTTTGAGCGCCTCTTCAATTGCTTCTAATGTCCCGATTTGGTCCGCTCGCCGAAGCTGTTCAAGAATTTCAATCGCCATTCTATCAGGATGACCGTGATTGGGTGCCCATACCAGGTTGCGCCTGTCGAACAGCGGATCAATCCCGTATTTTTTCAGAATCTTCAGGCTTTCAGCAACGGCTGCTTTGCCTTGCGCCCCCAATCCATTTTGCATGACAATATGACGTGCATGTGTGACATGCATGGTTCCGGGATCGAAGAAAAAAGGAAATAAGTGCCACCCACAAAACTTGGTGTCGGTTCTTTTTTCGGGAATCCTCGATTGGC
>DAOLCX010000774.1:0-1830 GCA_035327685.1 Pirellulaceae bacterium
GCGTTGATTTATCCGGTGGTCTTGGCCACGGTCTGCGTCCTGGTGGTATCCGCCCTTCTCGTGTTTGTGGTACCGATCTTTGACGCCATGTTCGAGCGGTTGCGGGACAAAGGCCAATTGCCAGCCGCGACTGAGTTTTTGCTGTCGATGAGTTCCTGGATCACCTCGAATTGGTGGTGGTTATTGGCTTTATTGGCGATACTTTTGGTGGTCGCCCGTGTTCAAGTAATGACGGATGCGGGGCGAACCTGGCTGGATCGATGGCGGTTGAAGGCGCCGCTATTTGGATCGATTTTTCGGAATCTGGCCGTGTCCCGTTTCTGTCGCGTGTTGGGGACGTTGCTCAAGAACGGCGTGCCGATCTTGAAGAGCCTGGACATCAGTCGCGCGGCGGCAGGCAATCGGGTGTTGTCCGGAGCCATTGGGCAAGCTACCGAAAACATTACTGCCGGTGAATCGTTGTCTGTTCCACTGAGCAAGTCAGGGCACTTTCCTCGCAACGTGATCGAGATGATCGCGGTCGCTGAAGAGTCCAACACGATGGATACAGTGCTGATCAACATTGCGGATGGTTTGGAACGAGAGACAACTCGACGCCTGGAATTGGTCGTTAAAATGATCGAGCCTGGGATGTTGATTGTCATGGCCGGCGTCGTGTTGTTTTTGGTGATGGCCTTGTTGATGCCGATCGTCAAGATGAGCAGTGCCATTCAATAGTAGTCAATGATGGTATTCGGCTGACGGACCGGAGTCGTATTTGAGAACTTAACACTTTGATAAACGTGGAGAAACAAAATGTCACAACGTAAACACAATCGCCGCAGCGGTTTCACTTTGTTGGAACTGATGCTGGTGATGTTCATCCTGGCGATGTTGGCCGCTGCGGCTGGATTTGCCATCTTTCAGATTCAAAAGAATGCCCAGCGCGAATTTGCCATGACGCAAATTCGATTGCTGAACGACGCCTGTTCGCAATTCAAGCTGCGCAACGGACGTTTTCCAAGCCAGTTGGAAGACTTGATCGTCGCCCCTGCCAACATCAACCCCCAGCGCTGGGGTGGTCCATTCCTGCAAGCCAACGCCCAGGGGCAATTGGAAATCCCGCTCGATCCGTGGGGAATGCCGTACAACTACATGGCTGACGATCAGAACAATCGGGTGATCATTTCCTCGAACGGACCGGATTTGCAGCAAGGGACGGCTGACGATATTCCCAGTCCAGCAGATCGGTAAAGGGACAGTGAGCGGCGAACCGCGCGGAGCTGACGTCCTATGAGCAATCCTGTTCAGCGTGCAGTCCGTCGCGGTATGACCTTGATCGAGTTGATTTTGGTCATCGGGCTGTTGGCCTTGGTGGCATCGTTGATGATGCCGGCGATTTTTAGATCGCTGGCTCATCAAAAACTGGACAAAGCGGCGGACCTGGTCCGTTCCGAAATGGGTCGGGCGCGGGTGCAGGCCATTCGTACTGGCAAGATTCACGCGCTGGTGTATGCCCCGGGAGACAATCGCCTGGCCGTAGAGCCGTTTGACTCGTTAGCCAGCAAACTCGACATGGGCAACAGCCGCGTCGATTTTGATCCTCGCGAAAGCGACCTCGATTTCAGTCGCGAGCGGCTGCCGCGCGACGTGTTGTTCGTCGGCGGGGAGTCGAAAATGGACGCCCGCAGCGCATTCGAAATGGAACAAGTCGGGAATCTGGGCAGTCAAATGATTCCCGTGCTGTTTTACCCCGATGGTACGAGTCAGGACGCCAAGGTCTATCTGGCCAACCGCAATGGGGATTTGATTATGGTTTCCTTGCGGGGCTTGACCGGATCGACACGTGTG
>DAOLCX010000775.1:0-1826 GCA_035327685.1 Pirellulaceae bacterium
CGTGTCGAGCAGGCAGGGGTCGTGCCGCTGGCCGGTGATGCGGCACAGGTCATCGTACATCTGGTAGGGGTCACGGCCCCGCAGATCGGCAGGCTGGTCAATGCCCAACTGCCGGAGGTCAGCGGCGACGGCGGGACCGATGTTCGGGATGTCTTCGAGGCGGGCGACATCGAGGCGGGCTGTGAATTTCGGCGAGGCGGGACGGTGTGTTTTCTTCATGGGTGCCTCGCTGACGATCTGAGTACCCCCGGCAGGACTCGAACCTGCGACCTATTGTTTAGGAAACAATTGCTCTATCCTCTGAGCTACGGGGGCGTGGGTTCATTCTACCCGACCTCGAAAAGTCCGCCCTGGGATTTAGTCGCTGACCATATCCCGCAATACAGGACAACAATGCGACAGTTCTTGTTCTCGGCGGGTCGTTGCGTTCATTCGCATGTAAACCCGCTCTACATCGGCGCTTCCGTTCGTAAATTCCTTACCCGCAAGACAACAAATCGCAACGACCTTGCCGACTTAGGAAACCGTTGCTCTATCCACTGAGCTACGGGCGCGAATGCGATGCGAACCGGCCTACCGTGCCCCTTTATCCAAATGGTAACAACCTGAAGAGGAAAAATCTACGCAACGGTTCGCAAGATACAACCTGTTATGAATGGTTGTCGGCGATTGGAGCGAATGGCACCTTCTAAGGCGTCCAACTCATGACGTTGTCAGTTCCTCAAGGATGTGCCAGTTTCACGACCTTTCGTTCGATTTGGTTGGGCCAATCTCTTCCTGAATACTGAAGGGGTCCTCAGTGTGCCCCGTCCGCTGAGCGATCAATTCGGCCAAGAACCCCAAGCACAATAGCTGCGCTCCGAGTAGCATAATAGCCACTGAATAGATGACAACCGGGCGCTGATGTAGCGGTACCCAATGGGGATCTGCCGCAAAGAATACCATGCGGACGATCCAATAAACGACCATGGCCATCATTCCAAACAAGCCGACCAAGAAGGAGGATAGCCCGATCGTGCCGATCAGATGTTGAGGGCGATGATTGAAACTCGTCAAAAATGCCACCGTCAGAATATCCAGTATTCCAGTGGGGAGCCGCGACCATCCGTATTTTGATTTTCCAAACGGCCGTGCCCGATGACCGACCGGCGCTTCACCAACTCGAAATCCTCGTGCCGCAGCCAACACGGGAATAAACCGATGCCGATCGCCGTACAACACGATTTCATCAAAGACTTCTCGGCGGGCGACCTTTAATCCGCAATTGTGATCGTGCAGTGTGACTCCCGTCAGCCAATTGACGGCAACGTTGAACAGACGTGATGAAACCCTCCGCGTCCACGCGTCCTGCCGGTTTTGTTTCCAACCATTGACCAGGTCGAATCCTGCCTCCAGTTTCTTGGCCAGCACCGGGATTTCGTTGGGATCATCTTGCAAGTCGGCGTCCATGGTGGCGATCCACTCAGACGTCGCGGCCGCCACGCCAGCGCGAATCGCCGCCGCTTTACCAAAATTGCGTCGAAACCGGCGGCCTTTGACGCGATGATCTTGATCGGCCAACTGTTTAATGACTTCCCACGATTCGTCGGTCGAGCCGTCATCTACAAAGATCATTTCGATCGCGTACCGATGGGTCTCGGCCATGCCCGAGAGTTGAGCATACAACTCATTCAAGGCATCCGCTTCGTTGAGAACGGGAATCACGACAGAAACTTGTCTCATGATCGGTGGCTCGTTTCGCTGGTTCCCGATAACTTGCGCGTCAACATCATTATAGCAGTCAATATAAGTTCTCCGCCGATATTCGCCAGTCGCAATAAAATGGC
>DAOLCX010000776.1:0-1812 GCA_035327685.1 Pirellulaceae bacterium
TCCGGCAGTGCCGATGGCGGCCGCCTCAAACGCGCTCAGCCCGTCCGGCAAGGGGACCATCCAATCGTCCGGAACCGCCGCATACTCGGCGAATCCGCCATCGTGAGCGGTTCCAAAATCGGCGTGCGAGATAATCACCGGTTGGCCAACCCGCCACTGCGGAGAATGCGATTGAACGATCTTGCCCACCGCGTCGATACCGGGAACTACAGGCAACGACTTTGCCACACCAGGATGTCCGGCTGCAGCCAAACTGTCTTTGTAGTTGATCGCGCTGTATTCGAGTTGGACGAGACAGTGTCCCGTGGCCAGTGCGGGGACTTCTCGAATTCCCGGCGCGCATCGAATGTCCCCGGTCGGCGACTTGTCAACAACCAAACAACGATATTCCACTGACGTACCCACTCCCTATTCTCATGCTGTCGCAGATGATACAAATTCGGCTGAACATGTGCCTACGTCAGGTTCGGATTGAACACGAATATCTTACGTTCCCTCAAGCTTTCGGCCAACCGTCTGCCAAGGAATCTCGGTGGCCTGATTGTAGAACATTTGTCCACGATTTTTCGTCTTTTGTTGATCGTGGTTGCAACCAGGGGTTGGAACAATTGAGGACAATTGTTCTAAAATGTTGTGCACGAATCGTCGGCGCATTCCCGATGGCCGTGGTACGATAGAAACCTCAAGAACTAAGGGAGAAGGTCTTTGACTGAGCCGGCCCAAACCGATTTGGAACTGACGCACGATTCCAGCGATGCGGTGTTGTATCGCTGCACGTGTGGGGCTGAGTGCCAGGTGTCACGGCAAGCCGGGTGCGTGTGCGGTCGCTGTGGTCGGAAAGTCAATCCGCAGGCACTTCGTTACGACTTGTCAGCCACGCTCGACCTGCGCTCGCAGGCTTCTGGCTCTGATGCTCCTTCGGTTGTCGGCAATGCGCTGCCCGAGGAAACTCCCTCTGGTATTGAATGCGAGAGCCGTGGTTGCCATCTGGGGCACTTTGAGATCGTCGATATGCTGGGGCAGGGGGGGATGGCCCAGGTGTACAGAGCCTTGGACCACTCGCTCCAACGTTACGTGGCAGTGAAGGTGCTCAAATCAAAATCGGCAGCCAGTGATGTCAACCAAACGGAAGGGAACCGCGACCGATTAATGCAAGAAGCGATCGCGCAGGCCCGCGTCAATCATCCGAATATCGTTTCCATCTACTATGTGGGCCAGGTAGATGGAAAGCGTTTCATGGCGATGGAACTGGTTCATGGCGAAGCACTCAATCAACGCTTGGCGCGAACCGGCCCCTTGGCCTTCGAAGACATCGTTTCCATTGCCGTGCAAATCACCAGTGCCTTGCAGGCCTCAGCTCGATTGGATTTGATGCACGGCGATATCAAACCTTCAAATATTCTGGTTCAGGAAGACGGAACGGCCAAGTTGTCTGATTTTGGATTGGCGCGTTACACCACGGGACCGGCTACCAGCGTTTTCGGTGGAACACCGAATTACCTGGCGCCGGAATTGATGGCTGGCGGGCAACCGTCGATTCAAAGTGACATGTACTCGCTGGGTGTGACGCTGTTCGAGTTGTCTTTTGGGCGGCTGCCCAAATCTCTTTCGGGAAGCTCGGCAGCCGATTGGGCCCACTCGTTGAGCCAACAGGCGATTAGGTTCCCGGATGTCTGGCCCGATCACTTTCCGCGCGAATGGGAACGGATTTTAAAACGCCTGTTGGCTCCGCAACACGAGAAACGTTATCACGACTATGGCAGCCTGTTGACGGAATTGCAGGCGACTATGCCCGTCAAGTTGCAAACCGCA
>DAOLCX010000777.1:0-1812 GCA_035327685.1 Pirellulaceae bacterium
GGAGGGCGATAATTCTGGAAAGCTTTTTTGACTGGGCGAAATCGTAAAAACAATTAACACAATCCGACTGCGTAGAGTTTTCGGTCTAACGCAAGCCCGATACGTTGCCACTCAAGCCGCAGCGCAAAAAAAAACCGCATTGTCTTCTTCAAGACATTGCGGTATCAAAAAACTCCAGCGGATTCGCAGCAATGGGAGCTGCTGGGAGAAAGGCGGGATCAAGCGTGCTAAGCACAAGCCTTTGACGATCCTGGCCAACCCTATTTAATGGTCCCTCAGCCGTATTCGCCGGAGATTTCGCGTGAAGAAACAAGTTCTTCAACGCCGTGTATTATTCGGCATCCTGAGCGTCACGTCCAGTCCATTTCTGAAGAAATCACAGGTTTTCGACCAGAGGCAGAATAAAGCCCATTGCAACGGTTGCGATTCATTTTTTCCGCAGCTCAGAATTGGCGGTTTGTAAGGAATTCTTCAAAAATGGGATCCATTTTGATTCAACTCGATAGGGCAGGTGCGCCGACATGTTAGGGTTGGTCAGAGGAATGGTTTTGAACAAGTCTCCGAAGACGCGTGCTGGGCAAATCAATCACTGATGTTGTAACGGTAGTAACTCTCGAGGCACAGCACTGCGAGTGCCGTGCTAAAGACCTGGCCGCCGTATCCAGACCAGATTCCATCCGCGGGCCAACTGCCTGACGCTGGGCCGACAATCGTCTGTCGAGCCAGGAGGGCCGTCACCATGCGTTCGTTCCATGCGCGCCAAACTTCGCCGCCGCTCATTCTGAGTGCCAAAGTGCCGTAATACCAATAATAAAAATTGATGTCATTGATGCTTGGCAAAAAACGCTGTAGATAGTCTGTGGCTTCTTCAATCAAAGGTGGATGCGGCGCCCGTTCCAACAGAAAACGGCAAACTAATGCCTCGGCAGTCATGCTTGGCGTATGTCCTTCACCTGGGCGATAACAACCGAGCCCGCCGAACTGGCCTCGTGTGGACTTACTCATAAATCGATGCATTCCAGCGCGCGTTCGATCGGGAATGCTGATACCGCCCAACTCCGCACTCGACAGCGCCATCACTTGCCAGCCGAATTGGCTCATATCGCCCGAGTCCCCAGGCCGATAACGCCATCCTCCGTCCAGTGTGCTCTGTGCCTGGATGGTATAGTTTACGGCCCGTTCGACAACTGGCTTGAGACGTTGATCTCCTGTGTACGCCAGCGCTTCTGCGACCGCCAGCAATGCGATTCCATGACAGTACATGCGGTCATAAAGCTGCGCATCTCCGCCAAGGCACCCTTCAGCGTCTTGGCTACGGAGCAAAAACTCCAGCCCCCGCAACACCGTCGAACGGTATTCTCCATCCAGGTGTGAATGGCCTGCTCCCAAGAATGACAGCAGGGCGAGTCCCGTAATCCCTGTATCGGCGTGCTTTCCGCATCCTGGACGGTCGTGACCCAAATCCCGACGATCAGCGCCACCACCATTCTTGACGGTGCTCCAACGACCATCTGACTCTTGATTCAAACTGAGCCAGCGCAGACCTAACTCGACCGCCGCCTCTGTCGCATCGGATCCGCCATGCAAAAGTGCCGCTTGGCGCCGCTGGTCCGGCGTTCGTTTTGCCAACCGTGTCGGCATCGGTTGACCATCACCCGACCGGCGAGGTTCAACTCGTGATGGAGGGAACAGCGGCTGCAAGGGCTCGCGCGCGATCGATTGATCCGGCATCTGCCCTGGTGATTCGTCACGAATAACCGGTTGAGGCGGATCCGCAACACGCGAACGATTCGAAGCTACCTTCGCGACCTG
>DAOLCX010000778.1:0-1793 GCA_035327685.1 Pirellulaceae bacterium
GCATTCCTTAGTCGCGATGTTTTGAGGGTGCATTCCTGGCCCAGGTGGTTGTCATGCGGTGGTTGGGTTTAACGTTGACTGGATTGGCGATTGCCGCCGGGGGCTTCGGGCTCGGCTGGTATGTTTCCAACCAGCGACGGGACAAACTTTCCCCAGCAACTGCCACGACTTCCAGCGGGACTCCGGTGGGGGAATCGACAGTCGCATCGAACAAGGTTGTCGCTCAGGGTCGGCTGCTTCCCTACGGCGGGCTTTACCAGGTGATCATTCCGCCGGGGCAGCGCATCGAGCGCCTTTTGGTGAAGGTTGGCGACGACGTCCGGATGGGGACGACTCAGTTGGCCGAATTGGCGGGTGACCCGTTGCTGAAAAAGCAAGTCGAACTGGCACAATCCAGAGCGGCTGACAGCCGCCGTGAATTGGAACTGCAATTGCTACAAGCGGACAACCAGGTCCTGGCCGCGCAGGCCGCACTGGAATCGGCGCGGCTCACGCTGTTGCAAGCCCAACAACAAGAATTTTCCGTTCAGGAAAAGCGGATTGAGCAAGCGCAAATCAAAGTGCAACGACTTGAAGCGTTGTTACTTGATGCGCAGACATCGCGATTGATTTCAGCTCATGACGTGGCCGATCAGCGGCTGGAATTGGAATCAGCTCAATTACAATTGGCACAGGCGCGGAAGCTGGCGGAGCAACAACGATCCGCAGCCGAATTGGGAGTTGCCAACGCGGAACAGCAATTGGCCGCCGCGCAAAGAAGTCGTGATGCCATGCGCGAAGCACTCGATTCGATGACCACGGCCGCATTGAGTGAAGAGATCGCGCGACTGCAATTGGAAGCCCAGCAGGTTGTCGCCCCCGTGAGTGGCCAGGTGATTCGCCTGTTTGCCAAGCAGGGAGAAGCCGTGCAATCGACGCCTTTGTTGCAAATCGGCGACTTGTCGCGGATGGAGTGCGTTGCGGAAGTCGTTGATCGCCTTGCCCGCCAGGTAGCCGAGGGCCAAACAGCCACCATCCGATCTCCGGCCTTATCACAGGACTTGCGTGGCCGTGTAACCCATGTGGAATCACTCGTCGGTCCGGCCACCCTGATCGATCCCAGCCCGCTCGCGATGATGGACCGCCGCACCGTGGAAGTGCGGATAGAGCTGGACGAAGCGTCAACGCAAATCGCTCGGTCCTTGATCCATTTGCAAGTCACGGTGGAAATCGCGGTGGACCGGTAAAGGAGCTGCCTCTGGCGTCTCCAGTCCCACTCACTCAGAATCCGCGTAACCGCTCACACCATTCTCGAACAATTGTTCTCAATGGTTCGAGCCACTGGTTGCGCGCTTTTTGGTCTGCATTAAGTTCCCGGCGAGCCGCAAGTGTCTCGTGACCAAAAAATACGAGGTCGTCGTTTCGACCCTGTTGCAGCGCGCTCGCAATTTCACTCGGCGAAACGCCTAATCAATTCGATGGAATGGCCGACGGCGCGTCATCTTGAGAACAACACGTCGCGGATTCTGCCCACTGTCCATAAGCCAGGATGCCTATAAAGGCCATGACCCAAACGTCTACGCGATCAAGGACGCGTTTTGTCATCTGACACGAAATTTCCGAAGCAAGCATAAGAACATGAAAACAACCGTCAGACACTCGCAATCCATCAATCTCCACTACTGCCCCCGCTAAGGCGCTGAAATACCAAGGTCTCCGCGCAAACAGGGATATGGTCCATCGGCTACCGGCTCGCGCGATCGAAATACGAACTGACGCTACCGGGAAGGCCGGAGAGGCCGTGGTACCGCGAA
>DAOLCX010000779.1:0-1790 GCA_035327685.1 Pirellulaceae bacterium
GCGCGGAAGTGGCCGAGCTAGTCGCCGGGACGTTTCTCGCCGGCGCGGAGATGATTCCGGTCAGCGCACGATCCGGACAGGGTTTGGTTGAGTTGCGCGCGGCATTGAGGCGCGCCGCCGATCAGGCCGAGCGATTTCGCATTCAAAGTGACACCGCGCTCCCGTTTCGACTGTCCGTCGATCGCGTATTTACCATGTCAGGGATGGGCACCGTGGTCACGGGTACAGTTCATTCCGGCCAATTAAACGTTGGTGACCAGATTGAAATTCAACCGGCGGGGCTGATCGCACGGGTGCGACAATTGCACAATCATGGTCGCGAAGTAACGCAGGTTGTGAAACGCCAACGCGCGGCGATCAACCTGGCGGGTGTTCACCATGATGCGATCGAACGCGGCTTTGAGATCGCGGCGATTGGACTATTGCAGCCGAGCCGATTGATGACGGCTGAATTGACTTTACTCCCAACCGTTTCCTATCCATTGAAGGACCGCACACGATTGAAGCTGCATCTGGGGACAGCCGAGATCCCGGCCATTGTTCGCCTGTTGGATCGCAGCAGCCTCGAACCGGGAGCCACAGCCAATGTGCAACTCTATCTCGGACGGATGTCTGTGTCCTTGTGGGGCCAACCGTTTGTGATTCGCCGCGAATCTCCAGCGGAAACCATCGGTGGTGGACTTGTCCTGCATCCTGCAGCGCGGCCGATCAAGAAGCCCACGCCGAGTATGCTCGAACTCTTGAACCATTGGGGCGCGGCACAAGAAATCAAACGCCTGGAAGCCGCTATCTATTTCGCTGATCGATTCACCGAAACTCCCCACCATTGGGCGCGGCTGTGTGGTACGGTTCCTCATCCCGAATGGGTAGATCAATTGATTCAAACTGGGACGGTTCAGCGCGTACCGATTTCACCCGAACAAACTGTAGTGATCCATCGCCTGACCATCCAGCAATGGGGAGAACGAATCGAACGTTGGCTCACCAAAATGCACAAACTTAACCCCATGCAGGGCAGTTTTCCCAGCTCGCAGTTGGTGCAATCGTTAGACAGACGGAAATTGGATGCCGATGTGATTCAATTGGCCTTGGACACGTTGCTCGGCGATGGGCGAGTTGAACGGGCCGCCGACCGAGTCTCGTTGGCCGGGGCCGGACCGAAATTGTCCAAGGCCGAGCAGCAATTGCTCAGCGAGTTGGCGGCCCGATTGCAAACCGCGGGCCTGGCTGTTCCGACAGTCAAGGAACTCCAACAAGAACATTCCAAGATGGAAAAATCGGTAGTGCCGCTGCTGAATTTACTGGTAGAATCCGGCGTCGCGGTGCGGATCCATGCAGAGTTGTATTTGCACGCGGATACACTCGAATCGGCAAAACAACGGCTCAGGGAAGTGTTTAGCCGTCAACCTCGACTCCCAATGGCCGAACTGCGCGAGGCTTTGCAAACGACGCGCAAATACGCAGTCCCCCTGGCAGAGTATCTGGATCAGATCGGTTTCACTCGTCGCAGCGGCGATCTGCGGTCATTGAAAACCTGACGCGCGACTCACTGGATCTGCTTTATGGCAGTTCCAGACCAGATGCCTGAGGCGCTCCCCCCGCCCCCAATGACTGCGTCTGAGCTACAAATGCCAGGCGCAGTTGATGCAGTGTCTCTTCCAGCAACTCGGCTTCTTGAGCTGATAAATTGCCGCGAGTTTTTTCCTGAACGACCGCCAACATGTCGATGGCGTGTTTGGCCAAAGCGTAATCCGCGTGCCCCTGACCTGTTTGTGGATCGACCAGATATC
>DAOLCX010000780.1:0-1786 GCA_035327685.1 Pirellulaceae bacterium
TTCCGGTCCATTGTGGAGGCCCCGCCTCTTTTTCGGGAATGGGTTGAGCGGAAGCAACTCCTGCCGTTTGCCGGACCTTGCCGCTATCTGGCAAGCCGGTCGGCTGGCGACTAAAATGCGCCTTCACAATCGGATGAGCTCAAGGGGGATGTTCGATGAAACCTGTCCTGTTGCTGGCTTGTTTTGTCTTAGGATGTTTGCTGATGGCGACTTACAGTTTTCGCGCGTCGAGAATGGGGGCGGCCGAATTCACTGTTGATGCGCGGCAAGATGTGATTCAAAGCGTCGAACAGTCACCTTTTGGCGTGACGCGCGAAGGCCAGGCGGTGTCGCTGTTTACTTGCAAGAACAAGCATGGGCTGACGTTGAAGTTGATGGATTGGGGAGCCACGGTGGTGGCCTTGGAGACGCCTGATCGCGATGGGCGCCTGGCCAATGTTGTCTTGACGTGCCGTGACTTGGCCGGGTTTCAAGATTGCACGATGTATTTCAATTCCACGATTGGACGATACGCCAATCGAATTGCCAAAGGTCAGTTTGCCCTCAATGGGAATTCGTTTCAGTTGGCCACGAACAATGATCCCAATCACTTGCACGGAGGTGACCGCGGTTTCGACAAACGGCTTTGGAAGGCCACTCCAATTCAACGCGATGACGAAGTCGGCGTGCAATTCAATTATCGTAGCGAAGATGGTGAAGAGGGCTATCCAGGTAATGTGGAAGTTCAGGTTGCTTATATTTTGAACAACAACAATGAACTGGTGATCGAGTACCACGCGCAAACGGACCGCGCCACACCAATCAATTTGACAAACCACAACTATTGGAACCTGGCGGGGAAGGGACTGATCCTCGATCATCTATTGCAACTTCATGCGAACCGATATTTGCCGGTGGATGAGACTTCGATTCCGACAGGTGCGTTAGCGGAGGTGGCTGGCACTCCATTCGATTTTACTCAACCCAAACGGATTGGTGCGCAGATTGAAGAACTCACCAACGAGCCTCAAGGCTACGATCATTGCTATGTGATCAATGGTGAGGACGGGCGTTTGCGACTGGCGGCACATGTGGTGGACCCATCGTCGGGCCGCGCCATGAGCATTTGGACGACAGAACCGGGAATTCAGTTTTACTCGGGGAATTATCTGAATGGAGAGGTTGAGAGCGCTGGGTACGCCCAATACAGTGGTTTTTGTTTGGAAACCCAGCGGTTCCCGGACTCGCCCAATCGACCTGCTTTCCCAAACGCCGTTTTGCAGCCTGGCGACCGGTATTTCCACAAAACCGTCCACAGATTTGACGTCGAGCGTTAAATTTAACGATTGTATCGATTCTAGCCTGAACCGACCGTCAGAATCGGCAAGCTTGTTTGAACCGAATCAAACGGCATAAGCCGGTTCGTCGATATAGACGATGCCACCGCACCATATGTGGTGGTGCTAGCGATTGCCGTCCGTTTGCTCAAATCCGAGTGACGTGTGCGCTGCATCGGTGGACTTGGTGTCGAAACGACACTCATTCCGACGAGCATGACGACCAGGGAGTGCCCAGCGATGATTAGATTGAATCAGTTTCTGCCTTACGTGTGTTTGGCGATGATGTCCTGTGCCGCTTGCCTGCTATGGCTCGATAGCCGTAAGACGGAGGATCATACCATGGAGACGATCGCCGCCGATCAAGCACAACTCCCGGTTGCGGTTAAATCTCCGTTGATGTCCTCTTCAAATCACGATCTGCTCTTGGCGGATTTGCACGCCACAATCGGCGTTTCGCAGTCGAACGG
>DAOLCX010000781.1:0-1777 GCA_035327685.1 Pirellulaceae bacterium
GTATTTGTGTTTGCCGGGGCGCTGTTTATTGCCAGCGGTTTAGCGGCGGCATTTTTTCGGGAGTCGCGCGATCGCGAGGAAGTTGGCAGCCACGCGGTGCGGAGTTCATGGCGTGAAGCGTTTGAGCTGTTTCGGACAGACCGCAATTTGCGTTTGCTGGCCTGGATTGCCGCGTTGTCGGGTTCGATGATGACCTTGTTTCCACATTATCAAGCACTGGGTCGGATGCGATTGGGGTTGGGATATGACAGCCTGGTCCCTTGGATCATCGCCCAGAATTTAGGCGTGGCGCTGTTTAGTTTGCCAGCCGGTTGGGTCGCCGACCGGGTGGGGAACCGACGGGTATTGAAGTGGTTGATGTTCGGATTGTGCACGGTCCCGCCCTTGGCGTTATGGTTGTCAATGCAGGGTGGGATGGGGAGCGCCTGGTTCTTTATCGTATTCGCATTGCTGGGACTAACACCGGTTTCGATGCGGACATTTAGCAATTACACATTGGAATTGGTCGATCGGCGTCGGCAACCTCATTATTTGGCTGTCGTCAGTATGGCCATGGCCGGGCCGGCCGTCTTGGCCTCGCTGGCCGTTGGAGTTTTGATCGATTGGGCCGGATTTGAGATTGCTTTTTGGCTGGTCACTATCTGCCAAATCACGGCCTTTTACTTGACGTTTCGCCTGATTGAACCGCGCCGGCAGGGTTTTCGTAACGAATAAATTGACTCGCACGCGGGATATGCCACAATGACAATTGATTGAAATCAACTGAGTATCATTGATGGGGTCGGCCAAGTTTGATTCACCCGCATTTTCGGAAGGCCGCATGCCTGGAGAATAATCGTGACAATAAATGTTCTTTAAGACAAACGTGAGGAGATAGAATGATGATTCGTGTTCTGAGTGGTCTGGTGTTAGCGTGTGGTTGGTTTGCGTCCGGCTTGGTGGCCCAAGACCAACTCGAGGGCGTGAAGTGCCCGGTGATGGAACAAGCGGCGGCCAAGGCCGGCAAGGTAGTTGAGTACCAAGGAGGCAAAGTCTTTTTTTGCTGCGACCGGTGTGTGGCGAAGTTCCAAGCTGAGCCCGACAAGTTTGCCGCTCGCGCCAATCATCAATTGGTCCGTACGGGACAATTCAATCAGGTTGCCTGCCCGTTGAGCGGCAACCCGGCCAATGAATTGCAAACGACCGACGTGGGTGGTGTGTCAGTCGCATTTTGCTGTGGCGGTTGCAAGGGGAATGTCGCCAATGCAGAAAGCGATGCCGCCAAGATGGAAATGGTGTTTGCATCCACGGCGTTTTCCAAAGGATTTGCGGCGGCTGCAGATGACATCGACCTGAAAGACGTCAAATGCATGTTTATGGTGCGCAAAGACGTGAATCCAGAAAAATTCGCCGAGTTCGAAGGGAGCAAGGTCTTTTTCTGCTGTGATAACTGTTTAAAGCGATTCAACAGCAAACCGGAAGACCATGCGACCAAGGCGCATCACCAAATGGTGCGAACGGGACAAGTGAAACAAACTGCATGCCCGATTTCTGGTCACGACATGGATGATGAAGTCGTGACGGAGGTGGCCGGCGTGAAAGTCCGCTTTTGTTGTGCGCATTGCCAGGCGAAGGTGACCGACGCCGAAACAGACGAACAGCGAGTGGAATTGATCTTCGGTGCCGAAGGCTACAAGAACGGGTTTTCCAAAAAGGACTGATAACTTTGGCGATGGTATCGAGGCTCTCTGAAGGGTAGATGGTCATCGACAAGTAGATTGGCTGGACGCTCAGCGCA
>DAOLCX010000782.1:0-1773 GCA_035327685.1 Pirellulaceae bacterium
TCGGTTTATTCCAGATTGTCAGCCATGAATCGCGGGTGAACCAGGCTCCGGCACCAAGCCCCGCGATCACGGCCAAATAAGCAACCCATTGATATATTTTGTTATTCAACTTCACGCGCATAATGCTATCCAAAAACAATGGACCAACTGCAACGACGAACGAAACGTTCAGCGATCGAATGCAGAAAATTAGAAACAGCACAGCCCAAATAACGGTGTGCCACAAATCAATGCCAAGACGGGCGAGATTTTAAATGCGCAGGCAGAGAATCTGCAGATAGAGCGCGCAGCGCTCCGTAGAGAACGGCCCTTTGAGGGCAACAGGCCATATGGGGCGGACACTCAGTGTCGACAGCGGCCAATCGACAACAACGAAAGCAATCGCGGCAAGGGCAACACCTACCAGGTCTTGCTGAACCGTCGGTATGAAGTGAAATTCTTGTGCCGATAAGTAAATTGCGTCGCAGTCGTGACTGCACGGAAATTCCGCGTCGCAACTCGCCGCATCATGGGAATGCCCGGACGTCGCTTGCGGATGTCGACACCCTCCACCTTGCCCGTAATGATCGAGGGGGTGACGGCCTTCGTGGTGGCGATGATCATGAAAGCCAGTATGAAGATGCGGCCGATCTTGACGGCTATCCGGATTCGTTCCTGAATGTTCATGCGGACAGCCCATTGCAATTGCCTGATTGGCAAGCAACAACAGTATCAGCAGTAAACAAACAAAACGATCAAACACCTTGAACCTCAAATACGTATTTGGAAACATCCCGGTCAGGAAGTTTCGGCTTCGAAATCTTAGCTTGAAGGAGCTCATGAGTCAACCCCAAAGAATATTTCGACTTTCGTTCCATGCTGACTTTTGCCGTTTAGCGGATGAGTCCGGGAATCGTCCGGGAATCCTCAGATAAAATCGGCATAATTGGCACAATCGCGGAAACCGTTACCTGATCAGGCGGATTAACCTGCCGTTGCAGGAAATGTCGATACCACCCTTCGTACCGTCGCAAACATATCGTTAGGAAGAAAAGTCAGGATCATGAGAAATGAAAATCCAAGGAATTGTTGTTGTCACGGTAGTTTTCGTCGTCGCGGCGGGTTGCCGCTCGCCCCATCCTTCGCCCGTGACATCCTTTAGACAATCACCGATTCATCCACCCCGCTCCTCCGTGACGGTTCGTGATCCTTCCCCGGTTGAGCATATTTCCTATGAACAGTCGGAAAGTCAGCCTGATGAAACGACGGTTCACGCGGCAATCTCAAGCTTTAATGATGCGAGTCCGGTAATCTCAGGCGATACCCAGGGGACAATCACGCTGACAGAATTACAAGCATTGGCAATCGAAAACAATCCGACAATTCAAGCTACGGCAGCGATGACGCACAAA
Source organism: Pirellulaceae bacterium (assembly GCA_035327685.1). Lineage (GTDB taxonomy): Bacteria > Planctomycetota > Planctomycetia > Pirellulales > Pirellulaceae > BJ22. Next base: position 1,392 of record DAOLCX010000782.1, read on the forward strand.
GCGGCCGGGTATCTGACCCAAGTAGGATTGCGCCCGAACCCCACGGTCGGATACCAGGCTGTACAGTTAGCAGATCAAGGCACTGACCAGCATACGCTATTTTTCGAGCGGCAATTTATTCGCGGAGGTAAACTGGAGCTCAACAGGCAAGTACTCAACGAGGCGCTAAAAGCGCAACGATTCGAGCTGGATGCTCAGCAGATTCGTGTGTTGACTGATGTCGAGATCAAGTTTTACGAAGTTTTGGCAGCTCAGCGGCGAGTCCAATTAGTTAATGAATTTGGTGGTGTCGTTGAAAAGGGAATGGAACTTTCTGAAACCAGATTTCGCGCTCAGGAGGGGACCAAAGTTGATGTACTTCAGGCAAAAATCCAAAAGAACG
>DAOLCX010000783.1:0-1761 GCA_035327685.1 Pirellulaceae bacterium
CCGTCTGCAAATGAAGTACTGTTGCCACCTTCGGGCCCCATGCCCGACAGCAAATCTGGCGCGATCGCGATATAGCCTGCTTCCGCCAATTGATCGGTGACGCCGCGCACCCAATCCGTCAAGCCAAAAATCTCGTGGATCACCACCACCGCCGTAGCCTGCTTGGCAACTTCCGGAAATGTCACAAACGCATCGATCCGCCGATCACCTTGTTCGTACTGCACCCATTCGCCATGGCGCGGGGAGTCTTCCAACCGCTTCTTCGCCCATTCCTGAGCCCAGCCCGCCGGCGCAGCGGCGATCCAGATCGCCAGGCAACAAATTATTCTCATCATTCCATCCACTCGATTTCTTGTCGTCTCGTATGTTACATTGGGACCCACAATCAGTCTGGAGTCTTTTTCTATCGCCCGGCTTCTGTGCATGGAGGCCGTTCCGTCAACATCAAGACTTCCGACATCGATAAATTGTATTGTATTCGTAAACGCTCCGCAGCCAGACGCCACAAACAGTGAATCCGCAACGACGCCAGCGCCGAAAGCCTTCTCGACATCCTCGGAAACCGGTCCCGCCTCGTCGCCCCGCCAAATCGGCTGCGGCAAAGCCCAGCCCGGCCAGTCACGAAGTCAACCAACGGGGTGGTGTCCGCTTACAACGCGCGCTGGCAGCCGCTGGGTGCGGCAGCCGCCGCGAATGCGAATCTCTGATCCTGGAAGGCCGAGTCGAAGTGGATGGCCAGGTGGTGACCTTGTTGGGAACCAAAGTGGACCCCGAACGTCAACAAATCACACTTGATGGCGAACCGATTCGAGCTGGACGGAGACAATACTTTGCCGTCCACAAACCTCCCGGAGTCCTGTCCACCAGTCGCGATCCCAGCGGTCGCCCGCGAGTGATCGATTTAATCCAATCGGACCAACGGTTATACAATGTCGGTCGCTTGGATAAATCGAGTGAAGGCCTGATTATTGTGACCAACGACGGCGATCTCGCCCAGCGTTTGACACATCCCAAGTTTGGAATCGAAAAGAAGTACCTGGTCTTAGTCGTGGGGCGGCCCCATCGCGACCAAATGGATCAGTTGGAACGCGGCGTCCATTTAGCGGAAGGATTCGCCAAGGCAAGTCGCGTGGAGATCAAGAAGAGATCGCATGGAGGAACCTGGTTGGAGATTGTCCTGCAGGAAGGCCGCAATCGAGAAGTGCGCCGTTTGTTGGCGCGGATCGGACACAAGGTCATCCGTTTAGTGCGCGTGGCGATTGGACCGATCCAGTTAGGGGCTTTGGCGAGCGGCGAGCACCGGCCGTTGACAGCGTCCGAAATTGCCAAACTTCAATCATGGAAGCCACAGCGCTTGCCTCCTCGCCAGCCGCAACAGCGAAATCCCAAACGCCCGCGACGGTAAAGGTTCATCTCAAACGCAACCTGGATTGGGAATGCACCGCCAAGGGGTCGGGAGTCTATTTCAGGCCCAGGGCAGGAATTGGCCCCACTGAGGGCACTTGCCCGATCAGAAAAAAACTCCTGATCCCTTAAAACCAAACGATCGGTTGCGTTGCAATTGAGGTGGGCATTTGCCCCAAAAAATGGATGCGAAGGCCCTCGGCGCGTGCTAAAATAGAGGACATACGGAAACTTTCTCTGGAATGACGATAGGGGCTTGATTGATGATCGCAGCAATTCTTCACTCCATGCTGGGAAGAACCGCTCAACGCTTGCGGAAAACGGCAACTCGTCGGTTACCCGCCACTCGGCGTGCTG
>DAOLCX010000784.1:0-1760 GCA_035327685.1 Pirellulaceae bacterium
GCCAATCCCACTGGATTGCGAAACCGCAGCCCCCAATGTGTTGATTCCAAACGCGGATCCGCGACGGTCCATCGACGACTCATCCACGACGCCACCCCAGGTAAGCAAATGGCTGCTGAAAACAATCCCATCGACCAGTAATGGGCTCGTTCAGGAGGAAGCCGAAACAGCAAAGGACGGACGATCCGTTTCCACATCATGTCAGCGGATTTTCGGTGGCTCCAAAGGCGTTTGTTCGTTGTCGGCTTGCGCGACCCCAAGTACCGCTGTCAACTCGTGTTCGTCGGCCGGCTCACCCCGTTCGACCGCGATCCGCACTTCCTCACCAGCCTCCAGTCGATTCAACATGGAGCGCAGCATGGTCACATCGTTGATCTCTACCCCCTGAAATCGAATCAAGCGATCGCCTTGCATCACTCCCGCATCGGCGGCAGCAGAATCGGGGACCACTTGTTCAATCAACAGACCTCTCCCGTCAGGATGGGGCAACGACTGAATCCCCAAAAAGGCCGGACGTATGATCTCACCTTGCTTGAGTCGCTCCAGCAACCGATCCAATCCGTGGAGTGGAACCGCGAAGCCAATTCCAGAATCGTACCACTCCACCCCTGCACCGAGCGCCTGCGATTGCGGGTTAAGCGGCACACAGATGCCCAACAACCGGCCTTCCAAATCGATTAACGGCCCACCATAGGAAGCCGGGCTAATGTTGGCGTCGGTCTGAATCGCTCGCCCGCCAATGCGGTTTTTCGCGCTGATAATTCCACTGGAAATCGCCGGCAAAGTGTCACCGTAGCCGATGCCCAGGGAAATCGCCCATTGACCCACGCGAACCGATTGTGGATCGACAAACTCCGGTATGGGATGGTCCACAACACCTTCAATTTTCAACAGGCAGATTTTGCGAGTTTCATCGCGCCCCAACAACTGCGCAATTCGTCGTTGGCCGTCGCCCGTGATCACGGTAATAATCGGCGGCCGCTGAATGAAATTGAACGTGCTGGTCACGACATAGCCATCCGGCGATATCATGACGCCCGTGGTGTTCCCCTCCCCTTGTCGGCGGATACCGCCGATCTGGCCCTGGATCGCGCTGACACCACCGAACGATTCGATGGTGACCAGGCAGGGCTGAATCCGCTGGACAGCTTGACGGAACACCTTCGCGGTCAAACTCAACGTTTGCCAATCATCCAGGAGATACGAGTCGTCGGGCTGGCGTTGCTCTGCGTCATGTGACTGCCCATGCACGGTTACCGACCACCCTGCAATCATGAACAGCGCCAATCGTAAGGCGATGGAGTTCATTCGCGCAACCTCGGAGTAATATTGACTCGCAACAACTCGTTACCGCGCTTCACAATGATGACCACCTCCTGGTCCGGCACCAGTTTGTCCAAGGCCAGTTCATAGTCGCGTATCGACCCAATTCGTTCGCCAGCCAGGGATACAATCATATCGTCTGCCTGCAATCCAGATTCGTAGGCAGGACTTCCCGAGAAAACTCGGTCGATGTAGGCCGGGTTCCGCTTGCCACCCAACTCGAAAAGAATGATGCCCAAATCAGCTTTCGCTCGTGCATCCACGACCAACGTCGGGGCTGTCAAATCGCCGCGCACAAACGCACCGACGACATGCGAGGGAATCGCGTAGTTCAGCCGCGTGTTGGTTTCACTGCTGTTGATGATCTTTCCGATCACTCCCACTAACTGGCCATCTAACGTAACAACGGCACCTCCGCCTGCCCCCGGATTGCTGGT
>DAOLCX010000785.1:0-1755 GCA_035327685.1 Pirellulaceae bacterium
CGAACTGATCCCGCTCGCAGTGGTGCCGCCAGGTGCTTTGGCGACATTGGTACTCACGCTTACAACTTGACCCGCTATATGACGGGTCTGTTGCCGGACCAAATCAGCGGGCATTTGCGGACGTTTGAAACGGGGCGGCGGCTAGACGATTACGGGACGGCGCTGATTAAGTTTCAGAACGGAGCGCTGGGAACCATCACCGCTTCGCAAATCAGCCACGGGCGAGAAAACGATTTGTTTATCGAAGTGGACGGGACTCGCGGCTCACTGGTTTGGCGGCAAGAAAACCCCAATGAAATGGTTGTCCGACAAAATGGTTCACCCCACCGTATTTACACGCGCGACCCCAATGCTCCGTTCATGAACGAGGCGGGCCGAGCGGCCTGCCGTTTGCCCAGCGGCCACCCGGAAGCGTTCTTCGAGGCCTTCGCCAACATTTACCGGGCCGCTTACGACGATATCTGCCGCCGCGCTTCCGGTAGCTCATGGGAAACAATCAATACCATCTATCCCAACGTCTGGGATGGAGTGGAAGGCATGTTGTTCATCGAGCAAGCCGTCGCCAGCAGCCAACAGGATGGTGCTTGGATGCCCCTGCGATATGAACGGGCGCGGCAGTAACGAAGCCTCTGGGATTTTTCCCAGAAGCATCGCGGCACTGGCAGGAATTCGGCGAATGCGTTCGGCGAAGTTGCCAAGCGGTTTCAGGCCGAATTTCAGCCAATACGCAGTGCGATGCCAAGAAATTTACACTTGGTGAGAATTGCGCTTGGCCAGTTCCTCAGTTGACCACCGAGTTGTCGTAAACGGCCTGCAACAGCTCTTCCACCGATTTGTATTTTTTTGAGCCCTGCAGAGCCGTTTCCAACAATCGTCTGGCGTCGCTTTCAGCATGTCCGAATGACAACAGAATCTGGAAGGTATCATCAATCAGGCTGCCATCCGTCCGAACAGCGTCTTGAGTATCACCGCGCAAGACCAGCAGGGCAAACTTCCCCATCTTGCGGCGCAACTTGGCCACAATTCGCTCGGCCATCGCCGGGCCGATCCCCGGTAACGTCGAGACGCCTTTCAAGTCCTGTTGTTCGATCGCCTTGGCGATATCCTGGACGGGACGCACCATCGCTCGCAAGGCCTTTTTCACCCCCACACCATCGACGGAACAGAACTGATCAAAAAACTCGCGTTCGACGTCGCTGAGGAATCCAATCAGTCGCGGAAGCATCTTCCCTCCCTTTTGCGGATTACCCTCGAAATAGTGAATCGTCTCCAAGGTCACCGAATCGCCGATCTGTGCCTGCAGATGCCGCCGAGTAAATTCCGTGATCAGCACTTGATACTCAAACGGAGGGATTTCCAGTGTGGCTATCTCATCAGACAGCGATTTCAGCTTCCCAGTGATGCGACTGATCATGACAATTTGGCTGCTGCGCGACTTTGATAAACATGGCAAATGGCCACCGCCAAGGCATCGGCCAGATCGGGCGGCTCAGGGACGTGCGCTAAACCCAGATGATTTTGCACGGCCAATTGCATTTGTGTTTTAGAAGCCCGACCGTTTCCCGTCAATGCGCTCTTGATTTGTGTGGCGGCGTAGTGGACCAAAGTCACATTGAATCGACCTGCGGCCAGACACAAAACCCCCCGCGCGTGCCCCATCAATATGGCCGTGCGCGGTCGTTCATAATGTGAATACAACTCCTCAATGGCCATTTCGGTGGGCGACCAGGATTGAAAGACTTCACCAATCCCATC
>DAOLCX010000786.1:0-1755 GCA_035327685.1 Pirellulaceae bacterium
GTACTCAATATCCCAGTCTGGACTATGATCCGCGCCAGATTGGGTCCATGGCGCGTCGGTAATCGAGTTTGATTGATCTGCGTGTGGCCGATATTAACCGATCGCTGCGGTCGTCTGCGCCGGGACGATCCGTCGTTGGGAATTGGGAGATTCCAGCCAATCGTGGGATAAGCCTCCATACTGTTTCCACAACCAACTTGATGCGCGAACTGGGCGCAGACGATACACCGTAAAACGATAAAGTGACCGCTCTGTGCGTGTGCTCTTCTACATTGAACGCTTTGATTTCGGTTTGGGCGGGGTCGTCCAATACGTTTACCAATGGACGCAGGCGCTGGCCACTCACGGTTGCCAGATCACGCTTGTGACTTCGTTTGATCGCGATATTCCCCCAGCCTGGACAGCGTCGCAGCCAACCGGCAACCCGCGCGTCCACACGTTGGACCGTCCCGCCGGTCGGTTTGGATGGTTGAACCATCAGCAATTGAAACAGTTAGACGAGTGGTCAGCCGATTGCGATGTCGTGCACCTGCATGGCCCTTGGGACTTGGGGGTGAATCGCTGGGCTCGACGATTGAGAAATCGCGGCCTTCCTTATATTGTCAGTACACATGGGATGCTGGACGATTGGTCGCTCAGCCAAAAACCCCTTCGAAAACGACTGATGCTGTCCTGGTGTGTGCGTTCCTTTTTGCGCGGGGCGGCGGCAATTCATTGCACGGCCTTGGCCGAAAGTCAACAGGTCACTGGCAATGTGTCAGGCTTGCCAGAACCGGTTTGCATTCCACCGATTCTGTCGTTCACTGACGAGGCCAACATGCCGGATGACCAACTGGCCTACACGGCATTTCCCGATTTGCGTCCTGAGGCGTTTAAGATGTTGTTTTTGAGTCGCATTCACTACAAGAAAGGAATCGAATGGCTGTTAAAAGCGGCCGCGCGTTGCAAGGCCAGCGGAGGTGAGTGGCAAGTGTTGGTGGCCGGACCAGGTGAACCCAAATACATCGCCCAATTACAAGCCGAAGCGGAACGCTTGGGCATTGCAGACGATGTTTTGTGGCTGGGGATGGTGCGCGATCCAGTGAAGACGGCATTGTATCGCGCGGCCGACGTTTTTGTGTTGCCGACTCAACAAGAGAATTTTGGAATCGTGTTAGTCGAAGCGATGGCGGCCGGGTTGCCGGTGATTACCACCCGCGGTACGGACATTTATCGGGAAATCGAGGAAGGTGGAGCATTGATCGTCGGTCTCTCTGCTGACAGTTTGTCGTCATCGCTGACTCGACTGCGTAATAACTCGGCCGAACGGGAGGAACGCGGACGGCGTGGCGCGACAATGGTGCGTCAATGGCTGGACTATCCGCGAGTTCTGGAACAGCAAATGCAGCTTTACCGTCGATCGATGAAACCTCGCATCGGAACGAGTTGAGCCCGCGCGACATGAGATCGACAACTGATGTTGATCAGGAGCACCCGATCCTGTTGTTTGGGTCTCATCGGTCTGGAACGACCTGGCTGGGGCAGGTGCTTTCGCAAGCTCGGGACGTCGCCTATTGGTCCGAACCTCGGCAAGTCTGGGTGTACCGCAATTGGTTTCGCCCAACGGATGTGTTGACTGAGGAAAATGCGCGACCGCCCATTGTTCGTTATATCCGCCGGCGGTTCCAGCGATACACGAAGCGGCACGGCAAACGCTTGTTCTGCGAGAAAACGCCCAGCAATTGTCTGCGCGGGCGATTTGTGCGGGCGGTTTAT
>DAOLCX010000787.1:0-1751 GCA_035327685.1 Pirellulaceae bacterium
GAAAATGATGGGCATCACACCCGCCTGGTTAATTCGCAGAGGCATATACTGCCGCGTCCCGCCATAAACGCGGCGACCGCGGACGTGCTTCGCACTTTGTGTCGGTATCCGGCGTTGGGCTTGGGTAATGAACACCACTCCCACCACGACTCCGACAAACAGAGCCGTCAGCAGGATGATTTTCTCCAGGCCAACATCGGCGCTTCGCAAATCGGCCAATCCAAACGTGAAGTTGTTAGCCAACCCCAACAGGGCACCAGGCATCGACGCCACGATACCGGCCATAATCAACAAACTGATCCCATTGCCGATCCCGAACTCGTCGATCTGTTCGCCGAGCCACATCAGGAAAATGCTGCCGGTGGTCATAATCAGCACGGCGACAAACTGCCAAAACATAGTAAGATGCCCCCGCTCGTTCTCGAACAGCTCATACGTCATGTTGGCTTCGCCCGCGCCGGACATGACAAAGAACCAGAGGAAGCCGGTGCTTTGGACCAAACACAAGAACACGGTCAAATACCGCGTGTACTCGTTAATCTTTTTGCGGCCCGCCTCACCTTCCTTGCGAAGTTCCTTGAGTGGTTCGTAAATGGAGCCCAGGAGTTGCAAGATAATCGAGGCCGAAATGTAGGGCATGATACCGAGCCCGAAGATCGTAACCTGGGTCAATTGGCTGGCACTAAACACAGCGGCCTTTTCCAGGAATTTTCCCCATCCGCCCTGCATGGTCTGACTGACCGCTTCCATTTTGGCCTGGTCGATCATCGGCAAAGGGATTTGCCAACCGACCCGGTAGATGGCAAGCAAGAACAGCGTCAGCAGGATCTTCCGACGCAGTTCTGGAATCGTGAAAACGACGCGCAGTTTTTCCAGCATAGGTATTTCACCTTCCCGTGGTGACAGTCAGCGACACAGCTACGACCCGGTCCGCGGAGATTTCTTGCGATTCTTCACAACCGGTTGCGGCATCGGCAACAAAACGACTTTCCCGCCGGCGCGTTCGATTTTTTCCTTGGCGGCGGCGCTGAAACGATGGGCCCGGACGGTCAACTTCTTGGTCAACTCGCCCGTCCCCAACACTTTCAGGACATCATAGCGATATTTGGCCAAATCGTGAGCGCGAAGATTTTCCGGCGTGACTTCCTCACCGTCCTGGTATGCCAATTCCAAGTCGCGGATGTTCACTTCGCCCACTTTGAAGGCGAATTTATTGGTAAAGCCGCGTTTGGGAATGCGCCGGAAGAGAGGCATCGTCCCGCCTTGGAATACCAAACTCTGCGGCGAGCCGCTCCGGGAATATTGTCCTTTATGTCCGCGGCCCGCCGTTTTTCCCTGGCCCGATCCGATCCCGCGCCCCAATCGTTTGGTGGGCCGGTATTTCTCGATATCCGTGTTGACGTCGTTAATTTTCATATGGAAACTCCTCGCAGCCGCGCCACATCATCGCGCGTCCGCAGATTTTGTAAGGCCCGGATGGTGGCTTTGACGACCGTGACCGGATTGGTACTGCCGAAATTCTTGGTCAAAATGTTCTTGATACCGGCTGCTTCGCATACCGCGCGAACCGCCGATCCGGCGATCACTCCGGTACCTGGCCCCGCCGGGATCAGCAAGACTTTGGAGGCGCCACACCGCCCCATCACCACATGCGGAATCGTATCGTTCACAATCGACACGGTGACCAAGGTGCGGAGCGCTTGTTTCGTGGCCTTATCGACACTGGGAGGGACCTCGTTCGCCTTGCCATA
>DAOLCX010000788.1:0-1747 GCA_035327685.1 Pirellulaceae bacterium
GAAAAGAAAGGCCAGCCAAACGTGCGAAACTCGATTGGAATTCTTCACCGGTACTACCTCGTCCCTCGTTGTCCGGTCTGTTCGCCTTGCCCCATTCCACAGGTTCCCCAGTCATGTCGAGCCGAGAGGCAATAACCGAATAAGCACACCCAGTCATCCTCGTTGCATTGGTGGCAGGCATCACAAGTCGATTCGACTCGGTTATGCCAACATTCGGCAGAGTGCCGATGTCCATGGCAAAATTCATCGTAGCGCGGCCAAAGGAGCGACGTATCGACGCGTCCTTCTCCGCCACGAGCCGGGATCTCCCCAGACTCCAGCACGCGCTGGATCAACGCTGACCGTTGCTGCGTCTGTTGTTGCACCTGAAGCACTTCATCATCGCGATCGAAATACTTGCGCCCATCAATCCACGTCTGTTCACAGCGCGACATCGTGGACAGTGGATGGCCGTTCCACAGCACCACATCCGCGTGTTTTCCGGGTTCCAAGCTCCCCACCCACTGTTCGATCCGCAACTGCCTGGCAGCATTCAATGTGACAAACTTCAAGGCTTCTTCTTCAGACACACCGCCGTATCGAACGGCTTTGGCGGCTTCATGATTCATGTGCCGGGCCAATTCAGCATCGTCGGAATTGAATGAAACGACGATCCCCGCCTCGTGCATCAAGGCCCCCGCGTAAGGAATGGCGTCATAGACCTCGAACTTGTACGCCCACCAATCGGAGAAGGCGCTGGCCATCGCCCCATGCGCTGCCATTTCAGGAGCCACTTTATAGCCCTCTAAAATGTGCTGAAACGTACCGATACGAATGCCAAACTGGTCCAAGACGCGAATCAGCGCGAGGATTTCGTCTTGGCGATAACTATGACAATGAATCCACCGCTCGCCGCGCACAATCTCAGCCAGCGCCTGCAATTCCAGATCGACGCGTGGCGGCAAGCCTTGTCGAGTCGCCGCCCAACGTCGATGGGCCGCGTCGTATTCTTGCGCAGCCCGAAAAGCATCATGCATAATCTGCTCGACGCCCATCCGAGTTTGGGGATAACGGCTCGAAGGCTCGCGGCGATTGCTCTGTTTGACATTTTCCCCAAGCGCAAATTTGATTCCAGGAGGAGCTTCAGCAAACTTTAAGAATTCGTCATGACCGCCCCACCGCAGTTTGATGACCTGGTTCTGCCCCCCAATCGGATTGGCCGAACCATGCAGGATATTCGCACAGGTCAATCCTCCCGCCAGTTGACGATAGATGTTGATGTCGCGCGGATCGACAAAATCGCCGATGCAAACCTCCGCCGTGATCGACTGTGTGCCTTCGTTGATGCCGCTATCGGTTGCCATATGCGAATGACAATCAATGAGGCCCGGCGTCACATGCCCGCCGCGACCATCGATCACTACGTCGGCCGTTGGCAGTGGTTCCCCGGGGCGAAACACGCGGCGCACGAGCCCATCACCGAACAAGATCGCCCCATCTTCGACGACGCCTTCAGGGCCACACGTCCAGACCGTGACGTTGTGGATGAGTACAGATTTCGGAGCTGTCGGCAACTCGCATCGCCCAAAGTCGCCCAACGGGTAAGTCACCGGAAACATCGCTGGTTGTGCGTCCTTTTTGGCCTTGGTGTCCGCGGCAGTACCTTGTGGATCGTCTGTTTTGGAAGGCTCGCCTTCGGCCCTTTCGGAACGTTGTGATTCAATATCACCGCCACCTGCTTCAGGGCGGCCACCGCCGCGCCCAGACC
>DAOLCX010000789.1:0-1735 GCA_035327685.1 Pirellulaceae bacterium
GTTAGGTTTGCGCCAACTTCGCGGATTTTGGCCAACTTGACAACGCCGAATTGTCTTTGTGACTGGCAAATTTTCTGCTTTTCGATACAACATATCCTGTTCATGACTAAGTCCATGGCAGGGAAATTGAAATCGGCATGTCGAGCTAGCAGTCAAGCTGGCTTTATCGAAGTGGAACCGCCGACGAAACGGTGGGCACGGGAAATCCAAAGTTGGGAAGGCCAGGTCGGGCGCTTGAGTGCCCGATGGCTGGACGCTGAAAGGAATGCCGCTCCATGCGGGTGATTGTTCATCGCGAAGCGAATCAGGCCAGTCGAGCCGCTGCCGACTGGATCGCTCGATGCATGCGCGCCAAGCCTGACTGTGTGCTCGGTCTGGCAACCGGTTCGACCCCATTGGCAGTCTATCGCGAGCTGATCCGCATGCATGTCGAAGAAGGCTTGGATTTTTCGCAAATCACGACGTTCAATTTGGACGAATACGTGGGATTACAGCCTAGCGATCCGCATAGCTACCGATATTTCATGGAGGAACACCTTTTTCGCCATGTCAATTTGCGCCCTCAGCGGACATTTGTACCCGATGGCCGGGCACTCGACCTCGACAAACATTGTCAAGCTTATGAACGGCAAATCCGCGAAACAGGCGGGATTGATATCCAATTGTTGGGAATCGGCAGCGACGGTCATATCGCTTTCAATGAACCTGGGTCATCTTTGGGAAGCCGCACACGCGTCAAGACGTTGACACGCGAAACGCGGCGCGACAACGCCCGATTTTTTGACGACCCACAACAAATGCCGCGGCTGGCGATCACTGTCGGCGTTGGGACGATTCTCGATGCCCGCCAAGTCTTATTGTTGGCCGCGGGCGAACACAAAGCGCAGGCGGTGGCCGCCGCCATTGAAGGACCCGTAACCGCTCAAGTCACCGCGTCGGCACTTCAACTTCACCGCGAAGTCGTCGTGATGCTCGATGAGTCTGCGGCGTCGCAACTTCAGCGCCGAGAGTATTACGATGAGGTTGAACAATTGCAGCGGGATTTGGAACAATCGCGACAGGCGAGCCAATTACCCGCGACTTTTCCCCTGGCGGATGGTGGGCCTTCCCGATGAGACGTATTGGCCATCTGACTTTGCAAAATCAAGCCGAAACGTTGGTCGCTTGGATGATCGCAGAACAGATCGAAGTCCATGTCGATCAAAACGGCGGGCAGTGGGAGTTGTGGGCTAAGAATGAGGATCAATTGGCCCAGGCCAAACAAGTATACGAGGAATTCCTGGCTGATCCCGACCACGCGCGATATCGCAACGCCAAAGAACGAGCGGTGGCTGTGGTGCAGGCACAGCGCAAGAAACAACGGGATTTCACGCGCAACTACGTCGATGTGCGGCGGAAGCAACGGGCCCCGGTGCGCGCTCCTTTGACATGGACGCTGATCGCCATTTCGTCGCTCGTGGCGCTGTGGACCAGTTTCGGGAGAGAAGACCAATTGGCTCAACCCCCTTTCACGTCGTTGGCCTTGATGGCGGTGGCCCAACCGGCCGCCGACGATCTACTTCAATCCTACAACAATGACCCTACCGCATTCGGATTGAAGTTTTCCAGTATTCGATCGGGTGAACTATGGCGCATCGTGACTCCCATCTTTTTGCATTTCGGCACGATGCACCTGGTGTTCAATATGGTCATTCTGTTTCAACTGGGCCGAATGGTTGAGTCCCGTTACGGCGCT
>DAOLCX010000790.1:0-1728 GCA_035327685.1 Pirellulaceae bacterium
CCGACTTCGAACTGTCTGTGAATCTGAGTGGTTTGATCGATCGGGAAGCCGAGAACAAGCGATTGGAAAAGGAACAAGCCAAGGCTCAGTCGGCGATTGTCGCCAAGCGCAACAAGCTGGCCAACGAGAAATTCGTCAGCGGTGCCCCGGCGGAGATCGTGGCGCGAGAGCGTGAAGGATTGCAGCAACTGGAGGAACAATTGCAGGCCACCGAGAAAGCGTTAACTGACTTGCGTAGCGCGTGATGCTGGTAGAACACATCGATGATTTGAACGATTCGCGCTTGGATGAATTTCGGGACTTGAAACGCTCCAATGTTACGCGATCCGAGCGATTTTTTATTGCCGAAGGTCGGTGGGTCGTCGAGCGATTGTTGGCCAGCCGGATTTCGATTCGTTCGATTCTGCTCAGCGAGAAACGGCTCAAGTCGTTTGGGCCAAAAATACCGAACGATGTCCCTGTGAAACTTGTCAGTCACGAGTTGTGCAGTCAACTGGTTGGCTTTGATTTTCACGCCGGAGTGATGGCGTCGGCCAACCGTCCAACCTGTCGGCAAGTTGAATCATCGCATTGGACCTCGAATCGAGACCTGATGGTCTGTTGTCCGGCGACGTTTTTGCCGGACAACCTGGGTTCGCTGATACGTCTGGCGGCGGCATTTGAGGCCGCCGGAATGATTGTTGGCCCAACCTGTGCGGATCCCTTTTCGCGCCGGGCGGTGCGCGTTTCGATGGGCAATATCCTTCAGTTACCGATCATCGAGCCAACCGATTTGTGGACGGAGCTATTGCGATTGCGGAATGAACAACGCGTGCAGATCATTGCCACGGGGCGCCGGAATGATTCGATTCCTTTGCGCGATTTTGCTCGCCGCCCGCGCGTGCGTCGAGTCGTCATGTTTGGGAATGAAGCGCACGGCCTGTCTAAGGAATGGCTTGACCTGGCCGACGCAGTTCTGGAGATCGAGATGTCCCCCCATGTCGATTCCCTCAACGTCGCCACCGCCGCCGCGATTTGCCTGTACGAATTGAGCCGGTAACTGAGGCGTCAAAGTTTGTTCGGTTTGCCCAGTTTCTGGCGTCGCTAGCATGGATCGCGCAATTCGGGCAGTTTGTTCGCTGGCAAACTATTTTCGTGCGGCAGCCCCATGAACAAAATCCGAATTATCACCTTACAGGAGAAACCCGACTACCGCGCGCCCAAAAGTCTTAATTGGCCCGATTGCATCGACCCTTTGAATTGACCCAAGCCTATGTTGCGTCTCCTGTTCGTTGCTGTATTGCTCTTGATCAATGGCGGAGTGGATGCGCAACAACTCACTTCCGGCTCCGGGGGCCGCGCCCAGAAGGACGAGGTCCTGGCTGCGATTCCTTTGCAGCAACTCAATCCGGCTGTGCAGAATCGTGTCGTCGATATTCTGCAAAAGGCCAGCCTGTACAGGCACTTGCCCAAAACGGCAATTCAGATCGATCCGGACTATATGACGTTCCTGTGCTGCTACCCGGAAATCATCATCGAGATTTGGCGCTTGATGGAGGTGACGCATATGTCGGCCGCGCGGACGGCCCCATTTACTCTGTCGTGCAGCGACGGTGAAGGGACGGAAAGCACGGTCGATTTGATCTATGCCACGGATCGCATGCAAATCTATGTGGGGGAAGGGACCTATGAAGGCCCGCTGCTCCGCCGGAAAATTCGGGGCGACTGCGTAATTGTCATCCGGACGGA
>DAOLCX010000791.1:0-1703 GCA_035327685.1 Pirellulaceae bacterium
CAGGCGATGCGTTCTGAGTAGCCGAACCTGCAAAATGGTGATCGAAAACACGATCAGAGTTTAACGCTAATCGTTCCGGCAATATTTGCTCACCGGTCAAGGAGCGATAAGGAGAGGGCAATTCAAGTCGCCAAACGTTGGCTCCCATTGCGTAAAGCGCTACGCTGGCCAGAGGAGACAACAGCAGGGCAACCAGCGTGCTGCGGTAGATCGCCGACTTCCAGACGACCCGGCGTTGGCAGAACAGACTTACCCACCCCATCCCGATCGCGATGATCAACATCGATTGAACCCAAAACACTAGGCCACACTGGACCAGCGCAGCCGACCATTCAGTCACCCATAGGAAGGACGCGTTCATGACTTTCTCCTGGTTTTGTCTTCAATCATTCGTTTGATTTCGTCCAGTTCGCGCCGAGACACATGCTCGTGTTTCAACAAGAAAGCGACCAACTCGCTGACACTGCCGTCGAACACCTGGCTGAGCAAGTCCCGCATGGCGCTGTGGCGAACCTTGTCTTCCGCAACCGTCGGTTGAAAGACAAACGTTCGCCCTTCGACCACATGTTTGACGGCACCTTTGTCCATTAAGCCGCGCAACAGGGTCTGCACCGTGCTGTGGGCAATCGGCTGGTCCGCACTGAGTTGCTCGGTGATCTCTCGCGCTGTAGCGCTCCCCCGTTCCCAGAGGACGCTCATGATTTTGAGTTGAACTTTGCCCAGTCTTGTTGGAGCCATCGCTTGATTCCTCAAAAACACCGTCGTTCGTTTATTGTAGTAAATTTACCACACTAAACGATTGTGTCAAGTGCGGCGTACCAGATTTTTTTGTAGGGCTGATTTCACGAAACGCACAAAAAACCGGCGGTCCTGTTCGATGACCGCCCAGCGACTATTGCTTGTAGATTTTCCCGTCTTTCATCACCACCAGGAGTTTGTTATAGGGGTCGGCCAGCAGGCGGAAGTCTTCCAGCGGGTTGCCATCCACCAATAACAGGTCGGCCAAGGCCCCTTCTTCGACAACGCCCAGTTTTCCCGGATAGGGACTGCGCAGTCCGGATAGAGCCAGCAACTCGGCGTTCCCTGACGTCACCATCCGCAACGCTTCCGCCTCCGAATACCACTTCATCAGCGCGACCAAGCGTTCGTTTTGCAGGAGCGGCGAGTGCGGCGCAAACAGCACGTCAGTCCCCCAAGCCGTCTTGATATTGAAATGCCGTGCCAGTCGGTAAGACGTATCGGTCCCTTCAAACATCTGCAATTGCTTGAGCCGATTAGGCGAACCGGGCGCAAATCGATCGGGGTCGTCGTCCATAAACGGTTGCAAACTCCACCAGATTCCTTTTTCAGCCATCAACTGGGCCGTGGCATCGTCCAGCAATTGCCCGTGATCGATGCACTTGACTCCCGCTTCGATCGCCTGCCGCACGGCGCGAGGCGTATAGGCGTGGACCGTGACATACGTTCCCCAGTTTTCCGCAGCTTCCACCGCTGCGCGCAATTCTTCGACTGTATATTGTGTGACGTCGAGCGGATCGTAATTGGAAGAGACTCCGCCGCCGGCCATCAACTTGATTTGCGACGCTCCCAAGGCCAATTGCTCGCGGGCCCGCTGCCGCACCATGTCCGGACTGTCGGCAATCGCCGCGGCATTGACTCGTTCACTGTATGTGAAATCGCCAGGACGGGCAGGCAACTCATTC
>DAOLCX010000792.1:0-1699 GCA_035327685.1 Pirellulaceae bacterium
CATTGTCGCGCATCGACTTTCAACTTTGCGTTTCTGCGACCGGATTCTCGTGTTTGATCGCGGTCAGATTGTCGAAACCGGCACCTTTGAAGACCTGGTCAAAGGCGATGGTCTTTTTGCCGAGTTGGTCCGCGAAGCCCAGCATTGACATCAGACCAATTCGCGCTGTTAGGTGGCCGATTACCGGTTCATCCAGGGACCAAGCCACTCATGCAGCAACTTGGCCACGACAGACAGATGATCGGCACTCGGCACGATGATCGACGGATCCGGTTCATATCGTTTCGACCAAAAGTCACAGGGTATCGGAGTGAGTTCGAGACCCAATTCGCGGGCCAAAGCTAGGGCGCGCCTCATATGCCAGGCAGATGTCACGAGACCGATTCTCTGGCGGTCTTGTTCCGCAAGTTCGCCCTTGCGACCCTGGAGCCACTGCGCGAATAACGCCAATTCTTCTCGGGTATTCCAGCCGGCCAGAGTGGTGATGGCATCTTCTGGAATATTCAACTCCACCCAGATTTGCCGCGTCTCTTGACTCCGGTCCAACTCGTCCGCTGATGATTTATAGGGCTGTCGGCCCGTCGCCACCAGATGCGAGATTTGACCCGCAGCATACAGGCGGGCCGCCGTGACAACCCGATCTCCACCGCCGACAATTTGCGGGCGCCCATTGGGAGCTGCGCGAGTGCTTCCCCCCAGCACGACGACGATATCGAAATGTCCCAATTCCGAATGGTCCAACTCAACAAACGGTTTCTCGAAGGCATGCACAATCGCCTGGCGGACAAACAAGTTCCCTCCGGCGGTCAAGATCAACCAGAGGGTCAATCCGCCTACCGCTGTCCAAGGCGCGCGGCGCATCAATGAAAAATAGGTCATCAATCCCAAGCCTACCCATACCAGGCCTACCGGCGCGATCAATTGTTTGAGAAACCGGGTGAGCATGGGTGTCCCAGCCGTTCCCCACACGACCAGCAACGCCGCAGCGAAAAACAAGGTCAATCCGCCGAAGTGAATCCATAGCGGCGCAAATTCGTGAGCCGCTCGCTGCGGGCGTTCTGCGTAGTACTCGTCGTACGAGTCATCCGGATGCCGTCGTTTCCAAAACATTGGTTTCGATGATCGATTTGTTTAACGTCGTACGTGAGCTACAGGCCACCGGCCATTTACTGCTTGGTTGAGCTGTTTGTTCCCTGCATCTACAATCATAGACCGTAATGGAATGGCTCGAAAGTACCGCAAGCTGACAGGACTGACGGGGCTTTCCATCATTGCTCGTGGCAAGTTTGTAATCCATTCATGAGAATAAACTGATAAGGCTCCGACGGTCGTAACACCGATGTTGAACCTGCAATCCGAAACAAACGCGCGTTGGTTGGCCCAAGTCGATCAACACCTGGACGAAATGCTGCTCGATCATGCGCATTGCGAAAAAAAGGCAGCGGCCTGCGCCATGAACTTGATGCTGGCCTACATTGACCATGTCGAATTGTGTCGCGAGTTGGCCGATATCGTCTGCGAGGAGTTGGAGCATTTCAAACAGGTTCTTGACCTGTTGGAAAAGCGTGGCATCCCGTTTCGCAAACAGGTGGCCGGAGGGTATGGTCGGCAGTTGAACGATTTGGTGAGGAAGTTTGAACCTCACCGCGCTGTCGATCGGCTGTTGGTGGCCAGCCTGATCGAGGCCCGTTCCTGCGAA
>DAOLCX010000793.1:0-1670 GCA_035327685.1 Pirellulaceae bacterium
CGTTGTTGAAGAATGCTCCGGCGATTGCGGGGGCAGAAGGGGCGGTCACGTTTTACATGACCCCTTCCTACAAGGCTTGGGATCCGACGTGGGTCGTGTTTTTTTCATTCGTTTTGTTTTTCTCGATGATCATGTCCGATGCAGCCTATGGGTTGCTGTTGGGATTGGGATTGGCGGTGGTGTGGCCCCGCCTGGGTCGGACAGCGCGCGCGCGGGCCACGCGCAGCTTGTTTTTGGCCATCGTCGTCGCCACGGTAATTTATGGTGTGCTGATAGGTAGCTTTTTTGGCGGCACACCGGAGTGGTTGGAGCCGTACCAATTGAAACTCGACGGTCGGCCATTAATGGAAAACCGCAACGCGATGATGCTGTTGGCATTGACCATTGGCGTCTTCCATTTGGCGCTGGCCAATTTGATCACGGCCTGGCGATACTGGGGACGTTGGCAAGCGCTCAGTTCAGTCGGTTGGGCAGCGGCCCTGATCGGAGCCCTGTCGTATGGTGTCACCCGTGGCGGGAACAATCGAGTGGCGTCTGGTTTGGCCGAGTGGTTGGGTGTGGATCGCCAGGCGGTAGACGCCGTATTTGATCAAGGCGGATGGGGGATGTTGGTAGGCGGGTTGGCTGCCGTATTTCTGTTCAGCAGCAGTCGCCGGTTTTTGTCACCCCGGCCTCGCGACTGGATGTTGCGGGTCGTTGACGGGCTGATGGCCCTGTTAAATGCGTCCAAGGCATTCGGCGACTCGCTCAGTTACCTGCGGCTTTTTGCCTTGGGCTTGGCAAGTGCTCAACTTGCGGTGACATTCAATAATCTGGCTCAAGGGGCGATGGAGGTCCCCGGCGTCGGGATCGTGTTCGCTATTTTGATCTTTATCGTTGGCCATGGCATCAATTTGTTGTTGGGCATCATGGGTGGCGTGGTTCACGGCTTGCGTTTGAATTGTATTGAATTTTTCAACTGGAGCTTGACGGAAGAAGGCTATCCGTTTCGGGCTTTTTGCAAGAAGGCGAGTTAATTGATGGAAACGTTTATTTTGGTCTTGGGGTGGATAGGGGCCTATGCGCCGACAGCCTTGGGGGCGATCGGTAGCATCGTCGGTTGTGCGCGTGCCGGACAGGCTGCCTGCGGAGCGATGTTGGACATCGACAGCGGTTACGGGCGGATGGTGGGTTTGTCGGCCCTTCCTTCGTCACAAATTATTTATGGAATCGTGGTCATGTTCAGCCTGAGCGGCGAGGTTACTGTCGCGAACGCACCCGGTCTGTTCGGAATTGGCGTGCTGTGTGGATTGGCATTGATGTTCAGTGCCATGTATCAAGGTGCGTGTTGTGCATCGGCAATCAATGTCAGCAAACACAAGCCTGAGATTTTCGGCTTGTCGGTAGCACCTGCGGCGATTGTCGAGGGGTTTGCCGTGTTCGCGTTTATCTTTGCGTTGGTGTTGTCGGCGAATATTCCACAAGCCGCTTTGCCCGGCTGATGCCAGGCGCTGCACTCGTTGGAAACACGGCGACTTGGTCACCGTAGTTTGGCGACCTTTGGAAGTAGAAACCGTTATTAGTTGAAGCTCGGGGAACGATCCATCATGGCGACAGATACAAAACAAGTTTCGGGCGTACAGGACTTAATCAACCGGCTCCACCAGGATGGAGTGGCGGCAGGACAGTCC
>DAOLCX010000794.1:0-1670 GCA_035327685.1 Pirellulaceae bacterium
GCTGAGTAAGTCGACCGAAATCCACGCCCGATGTTCCTCGATCAACCTTTGCACATCTCGGTCCAGCAACAAACGAGTGTTTTCGGGAAGGCTGTCGATGTAACGTTGATTGATCACATGGACAATGAAAAACTTTTCATCAACGGAAATTATAAACTGATCTCCCCGACCGACGACGAAGTCCGTCGCATCGTTTTCGGTTCCCAACGTGACCGACCACGCTTTCTCCACCTTGGCAGCCAGTTGCCGTTGGCTGATGCGATAGCGGTTTTTCAGCAAAAACACGACGGATATCAAATCGTCGTCGGAAATGGAGTCTGCCGGCGCGACGCGATCAGTGGGCGGTTGGGCGATCGCCGGGGTACCACTCAACAAGATCGCAAACAGAATGAACAGTTGAATGCGAGCGTTCATGGGAAAGCTCCCTTTCGGTTATCGCGCTTCTATGATGCCGCCAGACTGTGTGATGACGACTGGCAATCGCTAAAAGCGGTTTCCACCAATCTCCGTTAGATCCAGGCGTATCATAAGCCGTCAAAAGTTTTGGTACATCGGTTCGCCGCTGGCCTGTGTCCCCAGGGCACTCCACACGGCGGAGTCCACCGTTTCCTGAATCGACGCCGTATGTCCATCGACGAACACCACGTTGACAAACCCCCGATGCCGACTGCCAAACGAGATTTCCTTGGCGGCAAACGGCAAATGCTGCAAGTCTTTTCGATACAAGGCGTTGATGGGAACCCCCGTCGATCCATATTGATGGGACCTCTCACCTAGATTTACAGCCCAATGATCGACAACATCCGTTCCCCATTCGTTGCGGACGTTCAAATCGTAGAGCGCGTCGGCCATCGCAATCGTGTAGGCTGTACCATCCAATACCAGTTTGATATCTCGCGTCGCAAAAAAGCCGTCGGGAACGAATTTCTCTTCATCGACCGCCGTCCCGCTGTACACCATCAGGTAGTTGGTGGTCATCCGTGCACCACCTCCAAGGAAAGCCGCAAAGGATTCCAGGCCAGACGCTGGACATTGGGTCAGGTACAAATGGACGTCAGAGCGAAAACTGCGGTCTTGATAGTGTGGAGTCGCGATGCGCCCGCTCATTTCGGCAAGTTCACCATACTGCTTCGTTTCTTGCCAGCCCATGCCGTGTTGACGCAAACGGTTTTGGCAATCGGTTGAACGAGCCGCTGATCGAGCTGCTTGCACTGCGGGTAACAACAGACCCATCAACACCCCAATGATCCCGATCGTGACGATCAACTCAGTCAAGCTGAATCCATGCCGTTTGCGTCGCATCATTAACCTCCGATCAGGCGCGGGTTGATCAAATCCCGGCGGGTGGAATTGACCGATAGGAAATCAGTCCCGGCCCACACAACACGTTTGACCTTTGAATTGCAGATACCGAATTTGAATCCCGGCATACGCCTCGACAACTGTGTTTTCCCACAAAACACCGGGCGATGTCAAGCGCGGAGGAGTCGTGTGAACTGAATCAATCGCCGGCGCGAATCGATATTGAAAAAAAACCGAGGCTGTTGAGGCCCCGGTTGTTTAATTTGTCGGTATTTCTCAGAACTTTGGCTTTAGCGGTTGTATCCGCCGCGGTTGCCACCGCGGTTGCCGCCTCGACCACCGCCACCATTCCCACGCCGGTCGTCGCG
>DAOLCX010000795.1:0-1669 GCA_035327685.1 Pirellulaceae bacterium
CCCGCTTTCCGAAACAGTGGACTCGATGCAAAACCCGCTTGACGTATTTATCGCAGCCCGACTTCAACAACTGGGACTGTCCATGTCTCCAGAGGCAGACAAACCGACGTTGATTCGGCGTGTCGCATTCACCTTGACTGGTCTGCCTCCCACGTTGGACGAGATCGATGCGTTTCTGGCCGACGAAAGCGAAGATGCCTATGCGTCCATGGTCGATCGTTATCTGGCTTCACCCTATTTCGGCGAAGAGATGGCCCGGCATTGGTTAGACTTGGCTCGGTACGCCGATACGCATGGCTTGCACCTGGACAACGAACGTCAAATGTGGGCCTATCGGGATTGGGTCATCAATGCTTTCAACCGCAATCAACCGTTTGATCAATTCACGATCGAGCAACTAGCGGGGGACCTTCTCCCGCAACCTACATCCGATCAATTGGTGGCGACTGGTTTCAATCGCTGCAATGTGACCACCAGCGAAGGTGGCGCAATCGATGCTGAGTACACTTTTCGTTACGCCGTCGATCGCACGGCAACGATGGCCGAGACTTGGATGGGATTGACGGCCGGTTGCGCCGTGTGCCACGACCACAAGTTTGATCCGCTGAGTCAAAAGGAATTTTATTCGCTGTACGCTTTCTTTAACTCGGCCGCCGATCCAGCGATGGACGGGAACGCGTTGTTGACTCAGCCCGTGCTCCGCCTGGATACAGAAGAATCGCGGCAACGGTTGGCCGAGTTCGATGCGCGGTTGGCTGAGTTAAATGCGGCATTGCAAGCTCGTGTGGCGGCGCTGGAGTATGTCGATCCGGCGTCGAATGAAGCGTTGTCAAAGACACTCGACATCGACAGGGTTTGGATGGATGACGACTTCCCATCCGGAGGAAATGTCGTGGCGTCTCCCGGACACCCCACTCAATTTGTCAGTGTCGAATCCGGCGAACCGGTTCATCATGGCGCGCGGTCATTGAAACGGACTTCAGCCGGCCTGGCGCAGGATGTGTGGCAAACTCAACAAGAAGGTTTAGAAATCCCGCCGAGTGGCCGTGTTTATGCGCATGTGTTGCTGACGCCGAGCGACTTGCCCCAAGCGATCATGGTCCAGTTTTTCAAAAACGGATGGCTGCATCGCGCCGTGTGGGGCGATTATGACGTGATCGATTGGGGTGCGCGCGGGACAACCGAGCGCGTCTTGATCGGCCCGCTGCCAACGGCGGGCAATTGGGTGAGGTTGGAATTCGATGCCGAGACGGTCGGACTCCAACCAGGAGATCGGATTACCGGATTGGCACTGACCCAGTTTGGCGGAACGATCTATTGGGATCAGGTAGGCATCACCGGTCAAGTAAACCCCGCAACCGACATCCATTATTCGTTTGACGCATGGTGGCGACACACCGTGGAGAAGAAAGGGGCCGGTCTTCCGGAAGAGCTCCGGAAAATCGTCCATTCCCATGCAGACGGCGAGTTGACTGATCTCGAACGTGAACCGGTGCTGAGGTATTACTTGCAGCATATCTGCACGGAAACAAAGACGATGGTGGCCGATTTGTCGAATGAGATCAAACGGCTCGACGATGAACGCAAAGGACTTGATGCCGCGATTCCCCGGACGTTTGTGTATCGCGACTTGCCACAGCCCCGCGACAGTTTCGTGATGTCCCGCGGG
>DAOLCX010000796.1:0-1666 GCA_035327685.1 Pirellulaceae bacterium
CCGGTAAAAACCGACCGCCGGATTTTGAGACAACGGTCCTTCGGCATGCAGCGTGTCGCGCATGACATCAACCAACGACCGATCGTCACGTACCACTTGTTGAATCCAGCCAAAGTAGGGGTCCAACTCGCGCGGATCGTTCCCCATCGTCGAAGCCCGCATCCAATTCGCCAGGTGATAGGACCACAGAGATTCAAATTCAGGCGAACTTAACAACTCATCCACCACTGCGGCATAGCGCTCGTCATCCCACGCCCCTTCGAGCCACTGTTGAATCCGCTCTGGTGACGCGATCCGTCCTGCCAAATCCCAATTCAGCCGCCGCGCGACTACATGGGGGGCGGCCTCGGCAGCCGGCTCCAAACCCATCCGCGCCATTCCGCGATAAATCACAACATCGACCCAGTTCCCCTGGAGAAAAGCGGACGGATCGAGCGACTCGCCCCACGGCAAGTCCAGGGCAATGGTCGTAACACGATTGGCGAACCGGGCCAGAATGAACCCGCGCCCCGGTCGCAACAATCGCACCGAACTCCCCTCGATCGCAAACGCCGATTCGTCAAATGACTCCAGCACCGACCATTCGGTGACGTCGCGATAAGTCGTTTCTCCACTGGAGCGGTGGCGAAGTGTCGCAATGATCTGCAACTGACAACTGGCCCCCGATTCCTCCCGCTGAATGTCGCTCGTTTCGGCATCAATTCGCTCGACGTCCCAGTCCCCGCCGCGCTGGGCACCTTGGGCAATCCAAGAACGAATGATCCGATAGGAACGGCTGGCGGTATCGAATCGCTCATCGCCGCCATGTTCCAGTGTTTGTGTAGCCTTGAGCAACAGCAGGCTTTCCTTGGGGCGCGTGCGGTGAATGCGCCGCCCACCTAGCTCGCGAACAATCTGGTCGTAGTCGAAATCAGGATCGCCGCAAAACAGTGACAATCGAAACCCAGCTTGACCAGCAGCAGCCCCGTGACAGGAAGCCGAATTGCAACCGGCGGCCGCCAGTATCGGCACAATATCAAGCTCAAAGTCCGGGGCATCGTCGCCAGAGAAAGTGTCGGTTAGCGGCCCACATCCTGTTTCGCATCGCGACCGTGATTCCCCGAATCCGACTAATCCACTTGTCTCAGGCTTGTCGGCCAACGACATCGCCATCACCAACGCCCCCGTCAGTCCCAGCGCCAACGCGAGGTAACCATACAGAAACTGTATCGACAAATTGTAAGCCTGGCCTGGTACCGTCTCCCTTGCTGCAGTGAGGCGATTGACGCGCAAACCAGACGCTAACAACACGGTAGCTTGTCCTTGTCCCCTCGGCCCCGCTGAGTGTTGCGCGATGACGGTCCTGTTTTTTGAATCATTGTTGTCGCAACACTCTGTGGGTGAGAGGGCGAGGGTGAGGGGGCGAATTCGCCATCGACAATGGTTCTTGCAGTTTCGCAAATCAAGCCTCAACCGATCCACATTTTGGGAACGAGCGAAAAACAAATTCTGGAATTAAGTGGCACTTGCAGAATCTCGGCTTCTCCGGAGTAATCCCGTCTTAAATAGCTCCAGGCCGAATTCAGCCAGTGCGAAATGCCGATCAAAGGAAGTTTTTTGTCACGCACTCCTTAACATCTAGACGGCCCCAGCAACACATCAACAGCTACTGGTCGCCATACTTTTC
>DAOLCX010000797.1:0-1655 GCA_035327685.1 Pirellulaceae bacterium
GCCAATTCTTGCGGTCCTGGCAAATCGATGGCTTCGACGGTCTGAGACACGCGCTGCCTCAAGTCGTCCAGGAATGACCGCACACCGGTTACTACGTAACTATGGTTGACCGTGTCCACGATCTTTTTGAGTGGTGGACTTTCCAACAGTTGATTGACTGACGGCAAATTTCGAAATGGGTTAGCCATAGGATCCTCCTGCTATTGTTTGCGATGCAATCCGCGATGATGAATACACAACTCAGTCTGCCTTCGAATCTCGCCTGGGTTTCTTGGGACGTTTTTCGCTCAAATGCTGCCAGCGATGTTCCTCATCAAACAACTGATCGACGCGGGCGGAAAGCTCCTTTCCGGCCTTGAATCGAACCACATAACGCGCGGGGATTTTGACTTCTTGGTTGGCTGATAGATTCCGCGCACGACGCGGTTTCCGACGCTTGATATGAAAAACACCGAAGTTTCGGATCTCAATGCGTTTTTCGATGACCAACGTTTCCGTGATCGCTTGAAACATGGCTTGAACCAACGCCAAGGCATCGCCGTGCGACAAGTCCAATTGTTCCGCCAACATCTTGGCGATCAGTTTACGGGTCATTGCAGCCCACCCAGGAACGATCGACGAACGTTCACTCTCAAGTACTTAGCCTGATTGTTGACATGAACTAAGTCTAAGGTTTGATAGCATGGGAATCAATTGGAGTGGGCTGCAACACATACAGCCCCACGTGAGGCTGGCAGAGGATGCGAATCGGCTCATCACCGGATAATCCACGACTGACGATCAACAAACCATTGCGTGTATTATGAAACTGAGGCACATACCGGACACCAAACTTGCTGGGGGCGATGATGGCTCCCACCAAGGGCAGACAGATCTGTCCACCATGCAAGTGGCCCGCGAACGCCAAATCAGCACGCAGGCTCTCGGCCCAATGGATTTGGTCCGGGCTATGCATTAACGCGATCGTCAAATCGTAACTACCGAGGCGCGTTTCATCAGTTGTCGCGGGGCCATACCAGGGGAGTTCGTTCCCGGCGATACCGATGCGGCCACCGCGAAAGTGGACCTCGTTCCAGCGCCCACCCGCCAGACTCAAATCGGCAGCCATCAACTTTGATCGCAACAGCCATTCGTCCTCAATTCGCCGATCGTGGTTTCCCAATACATAGAACTTGCCATGCGTCGCGCGCAACTTTCCAAACACAGGCTCGACCCAGTCCAAACAGTGCGCTTCATCGACCACATCTCCTGTCAACAAGACTAAGTCAGGTTGCCATTCATTAACGCGATCGACCACAAACTCGAAATAGGCGCGGTCCAGTGCACCAGTGAAGTGGAAGGCCGACAGATGACAAATCCGCAATCCTGCTAAGGGCGAACCTGCCGGCAGAATTGTCAGCGAGGCCTCCTCGAAAGACACTTGATGGACCTGGTTGCCTGGAATTAGACTCAACATCCGCGCAAACCAACCATGATCGAGCGGTCGTTGCAAAGCTGACTGAACATCCAAGCAACTTGGAGGCAATTGCACAACTTGCGGTGGCGTGCGGTGCCGCGCCACTCGATACACCCACGCCGCGACAAAGTAGATAGAGGCCGCTGCACAAAACAACAAGTATCCCCACAACAGCGGGGCGCCCTCTGCATACATCCGT
>DAOLCX010000798.1:0-1650 GCA_035327685.1 Pirellulaceae bacterium
ACTCATCGCGCAGACGTTCCATGTGGGGCTTGGTAACGGTCATGTGTTTCAGAACATTGGGAGAGAATTTTTCAATTCAAATTCAATTGGTTACCAGGCCATTCCAGAAATCAGTAGCCCTCCCATTGTTTCTACTACATCTCAACGGAAAACGGTAGATGACTTTTCCGAACCTTCAGGCAAGCGCCGGAGTACCATCCGGACGTTTATTATCGACGCGGCAATATCGCAGCGCCGTTTGTGCAATACCGACAATTCTGCCGCCCAGATCCATTGCAATTTCCACACCCGACCGCAACCGTAACATTTCGACTGATCACGTGACTGTTGGGGATCGTTACAAACTCGCGCCGATTTTCAGTTGCCATGCCGTTTCGTCATTTGTCACATCCATACACGCTTTTGCCATCACAATCCATACAGGCCGTGTCGTTCGGCCGCCGCGTGATCCCGCGCGGGTAACGCATAGCCTAATCCAAGCAAAAAGTCTGCTGTCGGCGAAGTCGGGTTTGCCGCCGCCGCTTCTCGCAATAGCTCAAGTGCTCGTTTACCATCGTCTTCTTTCTGGAAGCGAAGCCTATTCAGCAAGTGTTCCGTTTCCCTTTCCACTTATTGTTCATATACGGATCTGGCGACAATCGGACCCGGCGACAAAGCGCGTGCCAACAAGAATGGCTTGTGCCGCAACATGCGGCTCCAGAAATTCCGGCCGCTGTTCAATCAACTGTTTGCCTCCATCGTTCGGGATATAACCAACCGTTGTTTTCGCGGCAAATCACCGAACTCGACTCGAAGCCAACGCCGATTTAGAAATCTGCCAAGACTGCAGTTGGCGGCCTAGGCAGAAAACTGCGCCAGTGCAGCGTCGATGGTGTCGTCTTCGACTAGCAAGATGGCCGTGTCGGAAGGGCGAAACCGGTCGTTCCCAGATGGGACGCGGACGTAGCCGTCTTGAATCATGGCGGCCACCAAACATCGGGGCGGCAGTGGCAAGTCGCGCAAAGTTGCTTGAGTCGCCGCCGATTGAGGAGCCACCTCCAGTTCAATCACGTGGACGACACCACCTGGCAATTTGGTGCGCGAAATCTCCACGCCGCGGGTCATGTACGTCAAGACTTGACGCGCCGTAACCTCCCGCTCGCTGACCGCCAGATCAATACCCAGCTTCCCCATCACGCTGGCATAATCTGGTCGCCCAATCACGGCCATGATGCGCTGCGCCCCTAGATCGCGCGCTTCAACACACAACATGATGTTGTCTTCGTCGTCTCCCGTGCAGGCCACAAACACGTCGGCATTTCCGACTCGCTCCTCTTCCAGATTGACTCGATGGGTCGCATCGCAATGAATGACCAAAGCCGAATCCAGCACAGAAGCCAGCGTGTGACAACGGCTCTCATCGCTTTCTAATACCATCACCGTGTATCCCTCGCGCTCCAGCATCCGCGCCAAATGCAAGCCCGTCTCACCACCTCCGGCAATCACAACTCGTTTGTTCGCCGATGCTAATCCACCGAAAATCGACCTGAGTGCTTTGGCATTCTCGGGGCGCGTAAAGACAGTGATTCGATCGCCTGCCACCAACTGATCATCAGCTCCAGCAATCCAAATACGATGCTTGCGACTGATGGTCCCGACGCGCACGTTGCC
>DAOLCX010000799.1:0-1626 GCA_035327685.1 Pirellulaceae bacterium
CGGCTATGAAGCCACTTGGATCGACGGTGTTGCCATCGCGCCTCCGCAACTGCTCAATACCGAGTTGTACGCCCCGGTCGTGACAGCCAATACCATTTTTTGGCACGCGATTACCTTCGGCGTTAAAATTGGCTACTAAGTCATTTCCATGGTCATATTGCATTCCAGCGGGCCCATCGAAAACGGTCTCGTGCGGGGTGTCACATGTGCTGTTCGAGCACCTGCATAACCCTGCATTTTGAACCCGACTTCGGAAAGCCCATTTTCCTTCGTCGCCATTGAGGCATGGCCAGTGGGAACCTCACGCGCCCCGACCCAGCAAACATTCGCGGCGAGTGTTTGACGCTTCAATGCGATGCCGGCAAAAGCTGGAACCAGGAAAGGCTGCTGACCACAAGTCGGCAGCCTTTTTCTTTTCTGTTTTTTCCCTTATTTTATTCTCGGGAATCCAAGATTTGTTTGATCCAAGCGAATCATCCCGCTATGATGTCAATTTCACGCTCGAAAACCGAAGGATCTTATGTTGTCGAAATCATTAATCGCTAAGTTTTGCCTGATTATTTCATTGGGACTTGTTTCCGGTTGCGGCTTCGTATTTCGGATGGCGGGAAGTGTCTCCGGATCGGGAAACGTCATCTCGGAATCACGCGACGTTGAAGATTTTGACCGAATCAGTTTCGCAGGTTCCGGCACCTTGACCATCGTGGTCGGACAGCCGACAGCCATCGAACTTAAATGCGATGACAATCTGTTACCGCTCATTCGTACGGAAGTCAAGGATGGCACGCTACACATCTACCCCGATCAGCCGATAATGCCGACGGACGACCTGCGCATCGACATCTCAACCGAACAATTGAAACGATTTGCATTGGCCGGTTCATGCAAAGCGACGATCGATGCCCTGGATTCCAAACGTCTGGAACTGGCGATTTCTGGTTCTGGGAATATTACATGCCAGGGAACAGCCGAAGAATTGGCCATCGAAATCGCTGGCTCCGGCGACGTGAATTGTTTCGAACTGGCGTCTCGAACCGTCCAAGTTAGTATCGCCGGAAGTGGCGAGGTCAGCGTCCACGCTCTCGATCGATTGAAAGTCCGCATCGCCGGAAGTGGACGCGTTCGCTACGAAGGCAACCCCACGGTGGAACAGCAAATCGCAGGTTCGGGGTCGATTGTTCCGGTGTCTCAAGCTGTCGAAAACCCCGACTAATTTGGCCCCCGACCAATTTGGCCCCCGACCAATTTGGCCCCCGACCAATTTGGCCAAAGGGTGCGGGAGCCATTTCCGGTCATAGTCGGGCCATGGTGACAACGTTTGCCGCAAATGAATCCCGACCCTAGGGTTGTACGGAGTTCGCCCTTGCTCCTGCTAACCCACCAATCCCTGAACCACTTCGCCAAATACGTCTGTCAATCGAAAATCGCGGCCCTGGTAACGAAAGGTCAACCGCAAGTGATCGACGCCGAATAAGTGGAGCAACGTGGCGTGTAAATCGTGGACCGAGACCGGGTCGATCACCGCGCGGTAGCCCAAGTCGTCGGTCGCTCCAAATGTGATGCCCGGACGAATTCCTCCCCCGGCGATCCAACCGGAAAACGACAAGATGTGATGGTCCCGCCCGG
>DAOLCX010000800.1:0-1624 GCA_035327685.1 Pirellulaceae bacterium
GTGAAGTTGGAAGTTAGAAGCGAGGGGCGAGTGGTGAGAAGCGAGAGGGTGGACGCGAGGAGGTCAAGATTTGGTTGGTTCCAGAGGCTTGTTCCGCCGCTTCCGTTGGTGCCGCCGCTCCCGTTGGTGCCGCCGTTACCGTTGGTGCCACCGTTACCGTTGGTGCCGCCGCCGGGAGGCCAATAGTTGCGATCGCTTTCGGATGTATAAGTTAGATTGGTATACCGGTCCCAGGCATTGGGTTCGTTTGGATTGTAGGTAAAACTCACTGCATAGCGGCAGTAAACACCCAGAGCTATTTCTTGAATTCTCGTGTAATCGCCGTCACCGTAATGAACGAGTACGTATTCGACGTCATCGGGATCGCGGACCACACGCGCCACATGTTCTACGTCATCGGCACGGCGGATCGAGTGCAGCACTCGCAGCGGATGGCGCAAATATTCGGCGTTGAGCGTGCGGTAGTCGTCGTGAAATCGATAGACCAATTCACCGAAATAGGGGCTGGCGATCTGCATTTTAACCGTATTGTCGCCGCCAGCACTGACCTGGTTGGTCCAGCGTTTGAGGGTGGGCTGGCCGCTGCCGTCGCCACTCCAGGTGACTTGCGTGAGAATGTGGCCCGTGTAGCTGAAACTCGTTTTCGAGCCGTCTGGAAAGGTCAAGCTGGATAGGGCCGCGCGACCCGCTCGATTGGTTCCGTCCCAGCTCGCTTGAATCGTACGCCCTGTCGCATCGGTAATCGAGGTGAACTTAAATTCCGTGTCATACGCCAACGTGTAGCCCTGACCAAAAAATTTCCATTCGCTCAATCGACCTACCCGGTCCTTAACCGGTTCTGGGTTGTAGTTTTCGGGAATATCAAAAATGTCGGTCTCGTCGAACAATGAAAATGTCATGATCTCACCATTGTGCCGCTCGACCGTAGCGCTGCCGCCTGAAACCGTGGCCTTCTTGTACAGGTCCCAGCGATCGTGCAGAATGCCATCGGCTTGGTCGGTGGGAAATCCAGGGCGCACATCGTAAAAGTGGATGACGCGACCAGCGGGCGCATCCACAAAGCGCAAAATCGGATACTTAGTGACGGCGGCTTCAATCAAATGAACGGACATGTCAAACGGCAGAAACGTCCCCAACCCCAAACTGCTGCGATACGGAGCCAAGTGGTTCATCATGCGAAAGTCGATCCCCGCCAACGGCAGCGTATTGGTACCATACGGCGATGATGCACCCGTTACACAACTGCTACAGCCTGTCGCGCCTCCACTCAAACTCCACAACGTCTCGCCAGGAATCAAGCCCATATAGGGTGAACATGCGGCCGTGTCGCCGACGGTCACGCCTCCTCCCAGAACATCGACCAGATCGCCGCCACATCCCTTGAAACTCATCAAAGGGGTGTTGGGAAGTTCAATGAATTCCGGATCGAGTTTTCCGATGGTGGTGGGATTGTCGGCTTCAAAGTCAACTTGCGGGCTGCCGCTGCTGTCCAGCCAAAACGTAAAGTCGTCCGTGAATGTCCCAAAGCAATCGGCAGGGTCATCGAATACCAAGAACATCCGGTATTTACCTTCGATATGCCGTAAATCCACGGTCACCGTATGCGAACCGGGCAAGCAGAGTT
>DAOLCX010000801.1:0-1621 GCA_035327685.1 Pirellulaceae bacterium
ATGATGATCACGGCGGTCGCGAATACAGCAGCCGTGATGTGGTTGGGGGGATTAGTCGATGCCATGGAAGGAAAACGGTCAGTCGACTGGTTTTCGCGAGCGCCGCTGACTGCGAGCGGATTGAGTCAAGAATTTGAGTGGCAGCCCACCAGTGGCGGGGATGCCGCAGCGCGTCCTACGGGTCCGCTATTGAATCGTATTGCCATTGCCTTTGTGGTGGCCATCGCGTTGGCTTATTTGTTGCGCGAAGTGTTGCAAGTCTGGCGCCGACTGATGATTCAAAATGTTTGCACGCGGATGGACAAGGAGATGACGGTCCAACTCGTGTCGCGGCTGTTGCGCACGGATTTGACACAAATGGGGGCTGATCGGATCGGCTCCCTGCATGGCCGCATTCACCGCAGCGTGGAAGGGTTTGTCAAATTTATCAAATTGGCGTTTCTCGACTTCGCCCCGGCCATTTTTATGGCCGGTTTCGCCTTGTGGGGAGCGGCGACGAAACAGTTTTGGGTAGCCGTGTTGATGGCGGGAGTGATTCCTGTATCGCTGTTTATTACAGCGCGACAGTTGAGTTCGCAAAAAGGAATCCGTTTGGCCTTGTTGCGCAAGCGGGAATCACTGGATGGCA
The DNA here is from genome assembly GCA_035327685.1 of Pirellulaceae bacterium. Classification (GTDB taxonomy): domain Bacteria; phylum Planctomycetota; class Planctomycetia; order Pirellulales; family Pirellulaceae; genus BJ22. The sequence goes on from DAOLCX010000801.1 coordinate 629, forward strand.
CGGTCGTCGAACAATTGGGCGGCCTCGAATACATCCGGGCGGCGAATACGCTCCCCATCGAACTCAACCGCGTGGAGCAAGCGGCCGAGGAACGCCGGTCGATGGAGTTCCAACACCATCGGGCGATGACCACGTTTGAATCGATGAAGGCATTCAACGAAGGGTTGTTTTACATCCTGATGGTGGCGTTTTCAATTTTTCTGGCCGTGCAAGGGCAAATCACGGTCGGTTCGATCCTGGCTTTTTCGGGGTTGTACCTGGGTGTCATCGCCCCACTGCGCGAAGTCCACCGCATCATCGACGATGCCCACGAAAGCAGCTTGCGGGTGGGCGATTTGTTGCAGATGCTCAGTCAGCCGTTGGATGATTCCTACGCCACGCGAACATTGCGACCGCCGCAGGTTTCATCGCGCCTGCCGTTGGTTGCCGCGCAAGACTTGACCATGGAATATCGCGGGCTATCAGGGACAAAATTAGTGCTGGACGGTGTCGATTTAGAAGTCCGTTTAGGTGAGACGATTGGAGTGGCAGGGCCCTCTGGCTCAGGCAAATCGACGTGGCTGAAACTGTTGATGCGGTTGATTCATCCGACGCGAGGGCGGCTATTCCTGGGGGGCGAACCGATCAAGGCCATTTCCCGAGACGATATTGGACAGTTGATAGGTTACGTCAGTCAAACCCCGTTCGTGTTTTCCGGGACCATCGCCGAAAATATTGCCTACGGTTGTGGCGATGTTAGCCGCGATGCCATTGTCGAAGCCGCCCGGCGGGCCAATATCCACGAAGATATCTTGCAGATGCCGGGTCAATATGAAGCCCGTGTGGCAGAACGCGGCGGCAATTTGTCGGGAGGCCAGCGCCAACGCCTTGCGCTGGCTCGCGTCTTCTTGAAAAATCCACCGATCTTGGTATTGGACGAAGCGACTTCGGCGCTGGATAACGTCAGTGAAAAACGAATTCAGCAGGCCATTGAGGATCAAAAAGCTGACCGCA
>DAOLCX010000802.1:0-1619 GCA_035327685.1 Pirellulaceae bacterium
GGAACGCCAACAGCAGTTCGGCCGCCGTTTCCGGGTCAGTCTCAGAAGTATTTGGGGGTTGCAGGAATGCCAGCCACCCACTCATGACGACTTCTTCGACAGGGCGTTCCTTGACTTGAAAAATGGCCTCGATCAAGGCATGTCGCAATTCGGGAAGTGGCAGCGGATCGTGTTCGTAAAAGCACAACACGCTCGCTCGCGCTCGGGCGCGCGCGTCGTGAGTGGCGTCAAAGTCCTCGAATTCGAAAGCGACGCGCGCACTTAAATCCCGCAACGTGTTTTGCCGAACGCGATAGGGAAAAGCCGGTCCCCAAGCGCCAGAAACCAGATAGATAAACATGGTGGCAGCCAGACAGATGCCCATGCGAAGCCACAAGGCGCTATCTGCTAACGTCTCCGTAACGGTTTCCCATCGGTTGCGACGGAACGGAAAGGTCCAGCGGCTTCGGGAACTGGTCGATGAGGTGGACATAGGTAGCGCGATTCGTCCCGCGCGCGGCAAACGCTGCGCGGTGAATCAGTGTCCCCCCTGCTGTCCCGTATTCTTCGGGCTATCCTGGTGCGGTTCGGACAATGGCGGACCGCCGCGTCGCTCCCCGGCAGGCGCGCCGAGGCCAGGATTGCGTTCGTACGCTTCGACAATTTCTTGCACCAGGCGATGGCGGACGATATCGCTTTGTGTGAGTTCGACGATCTTGACACCGTCGATGCGCCGCAATCGATAAAGCGCATCTGCCAACCCGCTGCGGGCATGCGGTGGCAAGTCGGTTTGCGTGGGATCGCCGGAAACTACAATCTTCGATTCCGCGCCCATGCGGGTCAGGAACATTTTCATCTGAGCCACGGTCGTGTTCTGTGCTTCATCCAGAATAATAAATGCCTGGTTCAACGTTCGGCCGCGCATGTAGGCCAGCGGTGCGACTTCAATCACATCCTGCTGGACTAATCGCTGCACTTGATCAAAACCGATCATCTCGTGCAGTGCGTCCAACAGTGGGCGGAGATAAGGGTTGATCTTGGCCTGCAAATCGCCCGGCAAAAAACCGAGGCTCTCACCGGCTTTCACGGCTGGTCGCACCAATACAATTTTGCGGACCGCTTGATGCTTTAAGGCTTCCACGGCCATGGCGACTGCCAAATACGTTTTTCCCGTCCCCGCCGGGCCAATGGCGAAAACCACATCCTGCTGACGAATCGCTTCCACATAGGTGATCTGCCCGGATGTCCGCGGGCGAATCTCGCGACCCACTTGTAAGACGTCGATCGGCTCAGCCGCCCGCACCGGTTTTGGATCTCCCGTGATGCGAGACAACGTGTCTTCGAACAGATCGGGCGTCAGACGTCCGTGGCGGCGTACGACTTCGGAGAGTTCTTCGACCGCTTGAGTTGCTTGGGCCACGGCTTGTTCATCACCGGTAATGCGGACGTGGCCGTTACGCAGCGTGATCTGGACCTGAAACCGCTCGCGAAGCCTTCGCAAATGCTGATCTTTGGCGCCAAACAACGGCAGCATGTTTTCCGGCGCAATGGAAGTGATCGTGGCTTCGGTCATTCAATTGGTGTGGACAAGCCCGACTCGTCCTCAAGTTCCTCTTATCAGGGGTATTCGTTGTGTTTTC
>DAOLCX010000803.1:0-1618 GCA_035327685.1 Pirellulaceae bacterium
AGGAAACAGCGCTCGCCGGCCCGCAAGCTGGCGTCTTTATTTTCCAGGAGAACCTTCACTTGCACTGTCCCGCTTTGGGCGTCGGTTTCGACCCCGACATAATAGACAATGCCTGACACCTGAGTCCGCGATGGGAAGGAAACTTGCACCGTTTGGCCATTGGAAACACGATCCAACGAGCGACTGGGGACGTTAAACAGCGCAAACATTCGATCGAGGTCCACGAGCGTCACGATTTCAGGACGCATGGGCGACACATACTCGCCTTCGTGGCGATGAATCCGAGTTACGACGCCAGAAAACGGGGCCCGCAAAGTGCGGCGTTCCAGCATTAAGCCAGCGCGGCGCATGTCAATATCCCGGGCGATCGCCTCCTCCTGGGCCGCCAACAAGCGCGATTTGGCAATGGACAATTCCAACTCGGACCGAATCAGTTCGCTTTCCGCGGCATGACCGTTGCCGTGCAGACGTTGCAGATTGGCCAGTATTTCTTGCCGTTTATCAAAGGTCTTCTGGGCCACTTCCAGCGCGCCCACAGAGCTGGCCAATTGACGGGACAGCTCCAATTGAAGTTGCTGGATTCGATCATCCAGCCGCGCGACTGGCCCCCCACCTTGAACTCGATCACCTTCTTTTACGAATAATTCGATGAGCGTGCCCGATTCGTCGAATGCCAAATCCACGATACGAAACGGTACAGTGAAACCATCCAGTTCTTGCGCTCGCGTGGAAGGTGCGCTCCACCACATGCAGGAGGCCGTCATCAACCACAATATCGAGTGAGAATTCCGGTTCAATCGGTTCATGGCTTTGCTTTCCATTGGCATGTATGGTGTTGGTCGCCTCGGTCGAGTTAATCCAAAACGTCTAACGCTAGTTCGCAACGGATTGCCAAACCGGCTTAACCCTGACAAATCGGCGAGTATTCCAGAGGCCTAGGGCGCCCTATAAGAGTGGCAACGATTATATTTCACAAAGCGATTGTCTTGATCGTATCATTGCCGCCAGGGTCAGCACGCGAAGTTGATGCTGAGTGTCAAGATTCTGGAATTCTGGCCCTGGTGGTCAAACTATTTACAAGGTGGCGGAAAAAAAAGCACGCAAGCAACCTTTCCTGAATCCTCCCGCCAATTGGCAACCACCAGTCACTACAGCCCATTCCATTGCGTTGATGGCGGCCGTTCCATGGTGTCTCAAGATGTTGACTGCGATCATTGGCCATGCTCGGGTTTTAGTTCCACCGGTTATTTCAATCATATCGGGAATAGGTTTTGGACGTAGCGCAAACGTGACCAACAAAACATGCCCAATCGGGTGTGTTCCCGGAATATCACTGAAAACCAACCTACGATTATTAAGGGTAACCGTTCAAGGTATACCTGGCCAAACTTGGTACTGGTGCGTTCCGCAGGTCGTCTTGTTGTAGATCGAAACCCTGTGAGTATCGCGGATCGCTTCGTCCAAGCTAACGTGAATTGTCGAACGACTTGCTCCACGCGCCCTACATTTCATGAACGGTTACTATTTAGGCCAGAAAAGTTCGCACCGGCGCGGATACACAAGTTTGTGTGGGAATAAATACTACGAGCCTATCCCAAACCGGGGTTTCCGCGTTGGC
>DAOLCX010000804.1:0-1610 GCA_035327685.1 Pirellulaceae bacterium
TGCGACTCATCACAGTTCCCACTGCGCGGGCCGCACCAGGCCAGCCGACCTGACAAGCCAGCTCCCCGTAAGTCATGGTCGCGCCACGACGAATGGCACGGCAAGCCTTTAAGACCGCGTGTTGAAACTCTGTACCTTGGGACTTGACGATGGGAATGTCATTGAGTTGAACTGCTTCACCTCGCGCAAACCGTTGCAATTGATCAACCCACAAGCGTTCCGGGGCAGTCCAATGTGCTTTCGGCGTTGGCTGGATGTTGCGTTGTCGCCGAAGCCCCTCCTGCGAGGAATAGCCAAAGTGCAATTCGCGAACTCCACGTTCTTCGCAAACCAAAGCCATCCAGCCCAAATCGGTTGGGAATACCAAAGTACGGTGCTCACTGACTGTACGTTTTCGCTTCCGATTTTCGGCAATCATGGTCATGTTCTGCCCTCCCAGAAATATTGTGGCATGTTGCGGCAATGTGGACTTACCAACTGTCGATTTCATTGTACCGCAACCTGTCATTTTCGGCAGCCACCTCCAATCATCTAACAATCTCAATGCCGTGGGCGCTATTTGTCTCAAGCCATCACACGAAACGGGCTGAACCCATTCGGTTCGTCCGCCGTCTTCAGTCATCAGCGGAAAACGTATAGAATAGGCGGCGTGTTGCATTTGTCCAAAACGAGGGGAAATTCCGATCTGCCGTTGGCTGGGGGAAAAAAGTTTGTTTGTGAACGATGATGGCCAAGTATTCTCAATTCAGTGACGACTACTACAGCAACGTCAACCTCAACACCGAGATTGAGTTGCCGTCCGAACGCGAGACGTTGTTGCACTATTTCGAACAAGTCAAGAAGTCCTATCCGTCGATGCGGAATTTTTACAGCCGCGAGAGGGGTGAGTGCGTGTTGGAGGAAGACAAAGACGCCGGCCACTATCGGTGGACTTCGGTGGAAACCAAGCGGATTTGCAGCGGTTATGTGAATCCGCCCTCCTTGGAAGCAGCCGTCGAGCAACATGAGTTCATATTCGATTTGATCGGCTACAGCCTCAGCGTCAGTCCTTTGGACTGCGAATCACTGAATTTCATGTTGGGTTTTGATTTCAACTATCGTGGTAATCACCACGAGTTGATCGCCGATGCGTTGGGGGTCGTTCCCAGTCTGGAGTCATTTCTTGGCTTTGAAGGGGCGCGAAGTATCTCGCATGAAACGGCAATGACGATGGCCATCAGCAGTGATTGCCGGACTCAGTTTCGCATTCAAATCGAGCCGCGGACGTCCGCGTTCCATATCCGCACTGGCGAGTATGTCGAGGAGCCAATCAGCGTGTATTTGACCGTTCGCCGATATGGCAGTTTGGAATCAGGTGACCGCTACGTAGAAAAGTTGCAGCAATTGCAATCGGTCGCCATTGATTTACTGGAAGGGCACTTGATTCCCCATGTATTGCAGCCACTGCAACAAGCGATTTCTTTGAAATAGGACCGATACCGCATTGGACGACTCGACGCTTACCGATAACAGCGCAGTTTCCCGAGACATCGCGGGGCTACCGATCGCCGATTTGGCCCGCCGTTTTGGTACACCGTGTTATGTATACGACGCTCGGCGAATGGTTCGGC
>DAOLCX010000805.1:0-1610 GCA_035327685.1 Pirellulaceae bacterium
GCCTGGGAACTGTCCCGGCGAGTTTGTCGGTCAAAGGGCACGGGGAACTCAACGGAACGGAACTGGTGACCGGCCCCGGAAATACTCACGCGGCGATCGAAGTGACCGCGCAGTTCGGTGAGTTGACATCCAAAGCCCGCGTCCGCGCGGTCCCTCCATTGCCGTGGGCGTTTGACTTCAACGACGGCCAGGTTCCCGTGACTTGGATCGGCGCAGCCTATCGGCATCAGCCCACGGAGTTCGCTGGCGAAAAGGTGCTGGTGAAGGTCAGCACGATTCCCAAAGGGACGCGCAGCCAGTTGTGGATGGGGCACAGCCATTGGAGCGACTACACCGTGGAAGCGGATGTGTATGCCACCGGGAGCCAGGAATCAAAGCCCGATATGGGGTTGGTCAACCAACGTTACACTTTGGACCTGATGGGCAAAAACCAATTGCAGATTCGGTCGTGGACACCGAGGTTAGAATTGCGATTTGCCAAGACCATTCCGTTTGAATGGCAAACGGAAACCTGGTATCGGATTAAATTCCAGGGAAGCAACGAAGCGGACCGGATTGTCCTGCGGGGGAAGGTTTGGCCGCGGGGCGAGCCGGAACCGGAAGAATGGATGATCGAGGCGGCCGACTTGACGCCTAATCGGCACGGTGCCCCGGGGTTGTTTGGCAACTCCACAGCCGCACCCTTTTATGTCGACAATGTCGAAGTGTACGCCAATCGAGATTAGAGAGAGTTTCTCATGAAATATGCATTTTCCATTTTGACTTTAGGATTGATCTCAGCGGCAGGTGCCGTGTGGGGGCAACTTCCCTACGACCCGACTGACGAAGTGCGGCAGGCCATCGCCGATTTGCAAGTCGGCCCTCGCGATTGCCCGCAGTGGCAACTTTCCCCGCTCCGCAACAACGTGGTCCGCGCCGAAAAGATTCCGCTGGAATGGGACATCCAGACCGGCAAGAACATCGTGTGGTCGGTTACGCTCGGTTCCGAAACGTATGGCAACCCGGTGGTAGCCAACGGCAAGATTTATGTCGGGACGAACAACGGAGCAGGGTATCTGGCTCGCTATCCGAGCACCGTGGACCTGGGCGTGTTGCTGTGCTTTGAAGAAGCCACTGGCAAATTTTTGTGGCAACACTCCAGTGAGAAACTCCCCACGGGACGCGTCCACGATTGGCCTGATCAAGGAATCTGCTCGGCCCCGCTCATCGATGGGAGCCGTTTGTGGTACGTCACCAGCCGCGGCGAAGTCGTCTGCTTGGATACCGAAGGCTTCCACGACGGCGTCAACAATGGGCCGTACCGCGACGAGCCAAACGAGAACTTGGACGAAGCCGATGTGATTTGGAAGCTGAACATGATGAAAGAACTGGGCGTGTCGCAACACAACATGTGCAGTTGTTCGATCACGTCGGCAGGCGAGTTGTTATTCATCAATACTTCCAATGGCGTCGATGAAGGGCACGTCAACCTGCCAGCCGAAAACGCGCCCAGCTTCATTTGCGTCCACCGGGACACGGGTAAAGTCTTGTGGACCGACAATTCGCCGGGCGCCAACGTTCTTCACGGCCAATGGTCGTCACCCGCTTATGCGGTCCTCGAAGGAGTTGAG
>DAOLCX010000806.1:0-1606 GCA_035327685.1 Pirellulaceae bacterium
CATCAACGCCCCCCCGCCATCGAGTTTCCAAGTACCGCGCCACTGGCCGCTGTCATAATACGCTTGCGTCCGATACCACTTCACATAACCGCTGATCAACGCCAATCGACCAAAACGCCCGGCCTGCAAGGCCCGGCGGATAGGCTGCCAACACGCTTGAAACCGCGAAGGGAAAATGGCTGCCAATTGGACACCGTGTCGACGACAAGCGGCAATGATCCGGTCACAGCGGGCTGTTGTGACTTCCAGTGGCTTCTCCACGAGCACATGTTTGCCCGACCGCGCTGCGGCTATGGCCGGTTCCAGATGAGCTCCGCTCGGAGTACAGACCGAAATGGCATCAATCGTCGGATCGGCAACCAAATCTTGCCAGCGCGGAAACACCCGACAATCAAATTCTGCCGCGAATGTTTCCGACGAATTGATCGAACGGCTCGCACAACCGGCCAATTCTGCACCCCGGACGTCCGCCATCGCTCGCGCATGAAACCGTGCGATCATACCGCAGCCGACTATTCCAATTCGAACTTTCATCTCAAGTGTCTCCTCCAAGTACGACCCGCAAGGTTTCCCACGCCATCGAGTAGCCATTGAACAACGCGTGGACCAGGATCGGTGGCCAACACGATTTAGTCTTGAGGGCCAAGACGGCCAGGAACACTCCCAATCCAAATAGCGGCACTGCCGCCAAACCGTGTTGCCAGTGCATCGCGCCAAAGATGGCGGAACTGGCCAGCACGGGAAACCACACGTTTCCAACTTCCTGCTTTGCAGCGCTGGTTGTTCCCGCGTTCGCAGTATCCGCACCTGGACTGCCGATTAACGATGGTGGCGGCGCTGTCGCTGCCGAGGCTCTTCGATATCCCCACGCGCCCCAAACAATCGGCAATACTCCTACCCGCCACATTTGCTGCACATGTCCAAACCAATGCAACAGCACACCGCGAAAGAAAAACTCTTCGTAAATCGGTGCAGCCACGACGGCGCTGAGCCATAGCGCCACGATGGTCAGCGCGTCCCGATGCGCTGACAATGCGCTCAACGTTTTGTGTTCATACGGAACCCAATCTGAAAAGACGCGATGAACAAGCAATAACGGGGGCAAAATCATCACACAGCGGCGAATCCCATCCGCCAGGAGTTTGCTTATGGGTTGCCCCGTCTCAATCAACCACGATCGGCTGGTCGGGTAAGCGAACAGAAAAATCCATGAAGCGCCCAAAACAACCACCAGCGAGGCAATCGTCAAACCGAAATGAATACTGGCCGGGTTGTCCCCAAAAGCGCCCACAAAAACCGACACCAACACAGACCCGATGCTGACCCAGGCCAGGAAAACAACCAGACAATCGACCAGGCCAAACGGTACCCACTGCGGAATCAGGCTCCAGTGCGACGCTGTGGTCCCGATTGGCGGCTGATCGCGATTGGTTGGAACATCAGGCCAAATGCCAACTCCGCGATGTATCCAGAGCATAGCACTGGCAATCGATAACAGCAGCAGAACCGCTTCAAACCAGGAAATCATGCGCAGCCGTGTCTCCTATGTCCGGTCCACCGGTGGGTCCACTGTTGGGGGCGCAACTAACCTGGTCCAAGCCGCCTG
>DAOLCX010000807.1:0-1601 GCA_035327685.1 Pirellulaceae bacterium
GTTCTCCTGCCGCAGTTCGGAAATCGTTTGTTGAGCAACTTGCAGTTTGGCTTCCAGTCCGTCCATCAAGGCAGTCAGTTCCGCGCGCTCGATCTTGAGATCTTCAAACAAGAGTCGCACGTTTTGTTCGAGTTTTTCCACAGTTTTTTCGCGGGCGATCAAATCGCGTTCCTTTCTCCGAATCGATTCGCTGAGCTCCAATACCGCTTCGATGGATAATGGAACGTCAGGGCGAATTGCCACTGGCAATTGATCTCGTTTCACGGTGGGTGTCCCGATTGGCGGCACGCCAGCCTCAATGGCAGGATCGTCTAAATCCTCAGCGATGGCCACAAGCTGGCGATTCTGATTCATCAAATACCAGGAAGCTGCCGCTGACGCCGCATACAGCACAATTCCGACGCAACATGCAGTGAGAATAGTTTTCATGAGGTCCCTCTGCCAGTTCGATTGGCCAAATATCGTTCATCTGCCGCCTGGTATTCCGTTTTGAACTCAGCGTATCGCAGGCGCTCTACTTCTTGTTCCAATAACTTTTCCCATGACTTCGCCCGGCGATCGTGTTCCAGGAGTGCTTGCCTGAGTGTATCGAGCTCCTGGTTAGTTTTCCGGATGCGGGCCAGTATCTGATCGATGTGGTGCTGGCAACGCATTGCCGCCAACTCGCATTGCTGGTATTGAGCCAGTACATCCGCGGCGGGATCGATTTGCGCAGCAATCGAATTCAAGGTTTCCGTCCATTGATCGCGTTCTTGTTCCAGGGATTGCACACGAAGCTGGTGGATGGCAACCCGCTCTTGCATGGCATCCCGCTGCTTGCCGTAATAGCGAATCATCATTTTTTGTTGTTTGAGTCGAGACATCGTTAGGCCGTCATCGTTGTCCAGCGTTGGGCAATGGAACTTAGCGCTCGTAGTGTGGTCGCCCAGGGCTGCGGGTCGTTGAGGCCCTGTTGCAGAAACTGGTTGACTTGAGGTTGCAACTCAATGGCCAGATCCGTCGCTGCCGAAACTCCCTTTTGATAAGCGCCGATTTGCAGCAGATCAGAAACGTCATCGAATCGAGCCAGGATCTGCCGGATCGCCAAAGCCGAGCGTTGGTGCTCGCCGTTCGCAAGTTCCAGAAACAGGCGACTGTTACTCTGCAAGATATCGATCGCGGGAAAATGTCCGGCATTCGCCAGTTTTCTAGAGAGGACCACATGTCCGTCCAGGATGGCCCGCACGGAATCGGCGATCGGGTCATTCATGTCGTCCCCTTCCACCAACACGGTGATAATTCCAGTGATGGAACCGCGCTCCGCTGTCCCCATGCGCTCCAGCAACACCGACATTTTGTGGAACACCGAAGGCGTATAACCGCGTGACGTCGGTGGCTCACCTAACATGAGCCCCAAATCGCGTTGAGCCATGGCAAAACGGGTGATGCTATCCAAAATCAGCAACACATTGCTTCCTTGACGTCGAAACCAATCTGCCATGGTCAAGGCTGCATCAGCGGCGCGGACACGAGCCAGCGGACTCTCATTTGAAGTGGCAACGACTACGGCCGATTTGGCCATACCGGACGGCCCCAACACGTATTTGACAAAAGGGGCGACT
>DAOLCX010000808.1:0-1584 GCA_035327685.1 Pirellulaceae bacterium
CGTGCCACATCCGTCCACGTCCCAGCCCGTCTCCGATGTGTCGGGGCACGCATCGAAGTGGTCGAATGCGATTTCGGAGAATCCGGAATGATTCAGAATTTACAAAGCAAACTTCACGAGCTGACCGCCATCGACCGCGCTTTTCGGCGCCTGTTGTTGCAACGTTGTCGCGGATTTTCCCGAGGCTCGTTGTCGATCGTGGATGCCGACGGAATGCATGTAGTGGGAAATCCTGACGAAGCGGAACGGGTCGTGTTATGGGTTCGCCATCCCAGGTTTTACCGGCGTGTCGTCATGGGAGGAACGTTGGCCGCATCAGAATCCTGGATGGATGCCGAATGGGATTGTTCCGATCTGGTGTTGCTGATTCGGTTGTTGGTGCGGAATCTGGACCTGGCAGACCGTTGGGAACGTCATGCGAACCCGATCCGGCGCTGGAGAGACTATTGGTGGCATTGGTGGCGAGGTAACTCGCGGCGGCAAGCCCAATGCAACATTCGCGCTCATTACGATTTGGGGAATGATTTTTTTGAGCTATTTCTAGACCCCAGCTTGAATTACTCCAGCGCGATGTTTTTGAGTGAGGCGGCGCGGGATGTGGTTAACCCCAGCGCCGCGCTGGCGGCCGCACAACTCGACAAGATGGAGGCCATCTGCAGGCGATTGCAGTTGCGGCCGGGTGACCGATTGTTGGAAATCGGGACCGGGTGGGGAGCCCTGGCTTGCCACGCGGCGAAATACTATGGTTGCCAGGTCGTGACAACTACCATTTCGCCAAGTCAATATGAGGGTGCACAGCGTCGAGTGCAACGATTGGAACTGACAGATCGCGTGACCGTACTCAATCGAGACTATCGCGATTTGGAAGGAAAGTTCGACAAGATCGTATCGGTGGAAATGATTGAAGCCGTCGGAGATCAGTATTATCCAGCATTTTTTGCGCAGTGTGGTCGACTTCTGAAACCCGATGGATTGATGCTGTTGCAGGCCATTACGATTGTCGATTCGCGGTACCACACTCACTTGGGAACGGTTGATTTTATTTGCAAGTACATATTTCCTGGAGGCAGTTTGCCTTGCCTGTCGCGGTTGGTGGAGGTGGCGTCAACTGCCGCCGGATTGCGGCTGGCATCCTATCAGGAGTTTTCGACACATTATGCCCGGACTTTGCAAATCTGGCGCGAGAGGTTTCATGCTCAACTTGAGGCCGTCCGAGCGCTCGGTTTCGACGACCGGTTCGTGCGGATGTGGGATTATTATTTGGCCTACTGCGAAGCCGGCTTTCTGGAACGGCAAATCAATGTTGGGCACTTGTTGTTGACGACCCGGAGCGGTCTCTTCGACCCCGCAACAGCAAAGATGTAACCAATTACGGTCCGATCAGTCGCAGTGCGCGATCCTCGGTGACGGTGTGTGATTGTGGTGTAACGGTCTACAACCCAAATGTTTTTGGGAGAGACATGAATCAACGTAACCGTTCACGGTATTGATGGCCAAGCCTGGTTTTGGTGCGCTCCGCAAGTCGTCTGGTTGTAGATCGAAACCCTGTGAGTGTCGCAGATCGATTCGTCCAAGCGACCATGT
>DAOLCX010000809.1:0-1573 GCA_035327685.1 Pirellulaceae bacterium
CAATTCGTTCCGCCCTTTGGCCCGGGAGAAATTGGAAGCACGTCACATTCGGGCCACATTGCAACACACCGATTGGAACAAAAGCCGGGCCGCTCAAATCCTGGGCGTTGAACGCAGCACGCTCGACCGAAAGATCAAACGGTACAATATTAGCGATTGAGTCTGAGGGGGCGGACGCGTCGGAGCGGTCCGACCGAACCGGCCATTTTGGGTGTGCCCGGATATCGATTTCCCAAATAAATCTGTTGACAGCTACTTTCCAAACAAACATCCGAACGGCGATAATTGATACAGCACGGCGAATTTGCCCTTGCCTGTACGGGACCGGTGCGACTGGGATTTGACCCGCATGTGGATTCGCAAATACATCGAAATCAACGACCTGGACATTGTCTGGGGGTTGCTCCACTGTTGTTTGCCCGGTGATCGAGAACTTATCGTTCGCCGTATCCAACAGTGTTGGCGCACCGATGATTTGTTGGCTTGCCTGTCTGTTCGCAGCGGCCTGGATCTGTTGCTGCATTCTTCGGGCTGGCCATCTGGCAGCGAAGTGATCATGTCGGGACTGACCATTCCGGACATGCCGCGAATCGTCGAGAAACACAAGATGATTCCGATCGGTGTCGATCTCGATCCACAGACGTTGACTCCCCATCCCAACGATATCGAAGCACTGATCACGCCGCGGACGCGCGCGATTATGATCGCTCATTTGTTTGGTGGCTGGTGCGATTTAGACGCGATTGCTGAAATCGCTCGCCGCCACCAATTGATGTTGATTGAAGATTGCGCTCAAGCCTATGCGGGAAATCACCAGACAGGTGATCCGCGGGCCGCCGTGTCCATGTTCAGCTTCGGGCCAATCAAGACCAACACCGCGTTGGCCGGTGCTGTGTTATGCGTGCGTGACGCGCAGTTGCTCAATCGATTGAACGCCAACCATGCGCTCTGGGCGCGGCAGACCCGCTGGACGTTCGCCCGCCGTTTGCTCAAATACTGGTGGATTCACAAACTTTCGTCTCGGCTGGGCATGTCGGGTATTCGCGCGGTATTGCGATGGACCGGCAAAGATCACGACCAATTCGTCGCCCACGCCGCGCGCGGCTTTGCGGGAGGGGATTTCTTTACTCGTATTCGTCGGCGCCCCCCCGCACCGTTACTCAAGACAATGCTCCGCAAGTTCCAGGATTTTGAACTGTCACTCGTCGCCGATCGCCAGCGGCGTGCGCTCGGTTTCTTAACCAGACTCGGACCGACGGCGGCTGTCCCCGGTCGCCAATTGAACCGACACACCTATTGGGTCTTGCCAATCCTGGTTGAACAGCCTGCGCCACTGGTGGAACTTCTCTGGAAACATGGCTTCGATGCCACACACCGATGTAGTTTGCAAGTTGTCGGCGCGAGGTCATTACCTCAGTGTCAACGTATTCTGGACCACATTGTTTATCTTCCGTTCGACGCGCGGATTCCTGACCGCGAGTTGGAGCGGATGGCCGACTTGATCATCCAATCCGGCGCACAGCCTCCGGCCTGGTGGCAAGCCTATCGAGCTGAAGCGAAATTGGCTCCCAAG
>DAOLCX010000810.1:0-1560 GCA_035327685.1 Pirellulaceae bacterium
TCCGTCCTCCCAGAGCCATTCAAATGGTAATTCCCTGGGTGCATAGCCAGCCACGAGCGGTCCAGAGCTTGGTCGCGCCGGCGCCGGCCCGCGACGGACCTGGCCGTCGTAACCGTTGCCAGTCTTGTCGGCCACCCGCGAACCTTGCTGCTCCGCCAAAGCCCAGAAACTCAGCGGTTGGTGGGACTCCTCATGCGAATCAGACAAATCGGTTGCCGCATCGACGAAACAGTGCTGATAAAATCGGACATCCGCAATCTCTCCTAAAAAGAACGATGAAGGTTGCGGAAAGTTGGGAGAGGTAAAACCGATGCGCGCCACCGCAGGACTCACCGCAGCTTTGGCCGCTAACGTCCCTTCGCCGTCCAGCTTTCCATCGACATACAGACGCACGCGCTGCGTCGCCTGCTCCCAAGTCATGACGACACGATGCCATTGGTTGTCGTCGATACGAGACCGACCGGTCACGGCCCCCACCCAGCCGATATCAAACACCAAACGGCCACCGCGCACAAACAAGGTTTGGCCATTGGGTATCCAACGCTCTCCACCGTCGTTGATCGAAACTATGGTCCCATCCGCTTTCGTCTTAATTTGCGCGGCGATTGAAAAATCCTGGTCGGTGACATTCAATCCCTGGACGTTATCGATTTCCACAAAGGTCTCACCGTCAAATCGCAACACTTCGCTGGGGGAGAGCGGTTCTACATGGACGGAAGCAACTCGGACAGCGGAGGGATCCTGTGCCACCAGCTCACTGATCAGCGCATCAGATGCCGGATGCTGAGCAACCTGCAATACCAGATCGTGTGGCCGGGCACCCAGGTTGAAGGACCTCAATATCACCGGCTCCGATGATTCTCTCGGCAGCAAACGGGGAGCTTCCAGAACTTCGGTCGTTCCAATGGTGTAAGAGAGAATCACCTGTTGATCATAGTGATAAATTCCGCGAAACCGACCCCAAGGTTGCGGTAGTGGGCCATATTGTTTTCCATCGCGCCCGAGGACTCGTTGGTCGTCTTGAAAACTGCCACTGCGAGGTTCTCCCCAGCCTGGCCCCGTGCCATTGGCAAAATCAACCCGCCCTACGATCCGAGGGTGGACTCCATGTTCACCGTTGAACTGAATGGCTCTCCAGTCGATAAAACTTTCGTGTGTGCTCCCACTCTCGCCGGCATGCCAGGCTGCGGCAACTCGCAAGGTATCGGTGTCAAACACCATCCAGTGCCGGCCGCGCGATACGCCACCCGCGCCAGAGTCCAACCGAATGGCAATTCCTTTGTAGGCAAAATTGTGCCGCGCCCCGGGAATCTCATACGTGTGAGTCAGATGCGGACCGTAGTTCATCGCCGACCAGGCTTCGATTTGACTCGGCTCCGGCCCAAACGTATCCCCCTTGGGCAAGCTCGCCAAATACGCTTCATCAATTTCAAAATACTGAGTCGCATTCGAGGTTTCGAGATACGCTTGGCGAATATAGTGAATCACATCATACTTCTGGGAAGGGACCATCCACGATTGCGGAGTCATCTGGCCAAATCCTTGGGTCAGCGTGCGATA
>DAOLCX010000811.1:0-1557 GCA_035327685.1 Pirellulaceae bacterium
GACTTGCGGAACGCACCAGAACCAAGCTTGGCCATCAATACCGTGAACGGTTACGCTGCGCTTTAGATCGGAGGGCCCATAAGGCGAGGACTTTCGTTCATTCCTCGCGGTTGGTCGGCTCGTCTGCCGGAGGTTCGACTGGCCCCAGGTGCTTTCGTCTTTGGCGGACCGCTTCGCGCAATATGAACTCAATTTGGCCATTGACGCTCCGCATATCATCGTCAGCCCACCGTTTGAGTTCATCAAACAGTTGGCCGGAGATACGCATCAAGAACGATTTGCGATCGTCTGTCATAAGGCTGCCACGCAAAAAGGTAGAGGGAGGGCTTTCGCCAACTCCCTCTTACCAAGTGTTAGCTGTAAAGCGTACCCGCATTGATAACCGGCTGTGTCTCGTTTTCGCTGCACAGTACGACCAACAGATTTGAGACCATGCTGGCGCGGCGTTCATCATCGAGGTTGACGACTTGTCGTTGCGAGAGTTCTTTCAATGCCATCTCCACCATCGAGACCGCGCCGTGCACGATTTTCTGGCGTGCGGCAATGATGGCTTCAGCTTGTTGTCGGCGCAACATCGCTTGTGCGATTTCCGGCGCATACGCCAAATGTGCCAATCGAGCTTCCTCAACAACCACGCCGGCTCCGCTCAATCGGACCTGCAGTTCACTCTGCAGCGTTTGCGAGATTTCATCCAACCCGCTGCGCAACGTCGTTTCGCCTTCCTCACCATCGTCATAGGCGTAGTGACTGGCCAGCAAACGCAATGCGGATTCGCTTTGCACCGAGACGAATTCCTCATAGTTATCGACATCGAACAACGCCTGGGCTGTGTCCTGAACTCGCCACACCACCACCGCTCCGATTTCGATCGGGTTCCCGCGTTTGTCGTTGACCTTCAACTTCGGAGTATTGAAGTTGCGTACCCGCAAGGAAATTTTGGTCTTGGTGTTGAACGGATTGGTCCAATGAAACCCGCAGCGACGTTCCGTGCCAACATAGTCACCAAAAAGAATTAAGGCCCGCGCCTCGTTCGGTTGCAATGTGAAAAATCCGCCCTGAAACACGAACCAGGTTATGGAAATCAAGATACAAAACCCAAGTAACCAAAAGTTGACCAGTTCGCCATCCGGCAAAGCGATCGCGGTCCGAATAAACCAATACCAGCAGACAGCAACGGCCACCAAAAACAACAAATCAATTAGCAACATCACCCAGCCACTGATTGTTTTCACCTGCTTTTCAGCAGTCTGCGTACTTTTCATCGTCTTGACCCTTTTGAACAAATCCCAAAAACACCATGAAATCGTTCTGATATTCGCATGATATCATACCAATATTGCCAGAAATAAAAGGGGACATCCAGATTTTTTTCCCCAAAACCAAAGGGGGACACTCAACAATCTGACGGATAGCAATTTCTGGCTGTCCCAAACCACCCGAAAGTGTGGGAAAAGTGCTGTGTCCCCGTCCCGCGTCAAGAAAATTGGGTGTCCCCTTTTTTAGATTGCGGGTGTCCCTTTTTTGGGGTAGGTTGAGGGAATGAGAGTTGCCATTGTG
>DAOLCX010000812.1:0-1544 GCA_035327685.1 Pirellulaceae bacterium
GGTGGCCTGACCCGCCGAGAAGTGGAAGATCGGATGGCTCTGAATCAGATGCGATATTATATGGAAAATTTGGAAAATCGCGTCTCGCAATTGACAAACGAGCTGCAATTCCAGCAATCGCCCCAACGTTTGGAGCGGCAACGGGAGCAAGCGATTGAACAGACTTCCCCCGCGCCGATGCCTGCCATTCAAGAAGCATCGTCCAAGGTGGCAACCGCGGAGCGTGCGCCAACGATGGATAGTTCCCTGCCACGAATCAATGGCTTTTTGTGGTTCATGTTGTTGTGCTCAATCGGCATCAATCTTTACCTGGCCTGGATTTCCCGCGGATTCTACATGCGATACGCAGAATTGGCGGATGAATTGCGAGAGACGTTTACAAGCTCGAACACCTGAGGCTCATGGAGACAAGCATGAGTCCATGTGCGAAAGGTGGTAATGGAACTGCAAAAACAGAGTCGACGGCCAAAAACCGTAGTGAGTTAAAAAATCGACCTTTACTAAACATGTGATTCCGGGCAAAATACCGACCCGTTTCAAAAAACCTAGTAACTAATTGGCTCAGCAAGGAGTGCTGAAGTGCGAACCATGCAAAGGACTGCGATCGGTTGTCTTGTGTTAACTTTCGCGACGTGGGTTGCCACTGGTGCAAATGCCCAGATGACCTACGTCGGTATCATCGACCTCAGCGTCGTGTTCGATAATCACCCTCACTTTACCAGCCAATTGCAGGCGCTCAAGCAAGAAGCTGAAGGGTATCAGGCCAGTGTGCTGCGGCAAAGTCAGCAACTGACGCGCGACATGGAGTCGGTGTCTCTGATTTACAAACCAGGCACCACGGAATTCGCCGAAAAGGAAAAAGACTTAAGAGTGCAGTTGGCCAAGTTGGAAGTTGACGCGCGATCGAAGATGCGCGAGCTCATGGTCCGCGAGTCGCAATTGCATTTCAATGTCTTGCGCGAAGTGAATCAGTTGGTCGCCGAGTATTGCCGCGAAAAGGAAATCCGTATGGTGCTGCGGTATAGTCGTCCCGTTAAAGTCTCCCCCACTGATCCGGATTCCGTGATGCAATGGGTCAACGGGACAGTCGTGTATTTCCGGCCGGAGCGCGACATCACCGATGTTATTGTCCAGCGGTTACAAGGTCGTACGGCACAGCTTCCTGGCGGAACGACAATCAGGCAATGAGGTTGAATCCAACCAAGGACGGGCGGGCACTGCCACCAAGGGAACTCACTTGAACGACACAAGGCTGCAGCAAACGATTGGTCAGCGGGTCAAACTGCAGGGGATTGGCTACTGGAGCGGCCAGGAAGTCACCCTGGAGTTTACTCCTGCGCCGCCGGGGTTTGGCATCGTCTTTGCCCGCCGCGACTTACCGGGGATTCCAAGTATTCCCGCCCGGGTCATGTATCGAACAGAAGTTCCCCGGCGAAGCAATTTGTCCCGCGGAATGGCTGCGGTCGATATGGTAGAGCACGTGTTGGCCGCATGTGCAGGATTGAACATCGACAATTGTCAGATCATCGCCAATCACGCCGAAA
>DAOLCX010000813.1:0-1541 GCA_035327685.1 Pirellulaceae bacterium
TGTGATGCTCCGAGCCCGGGCGATCAACTCTTGTTGGCGAATCCGCATGAACGATCAAGGAGAATGGGAAGCCGAACCGAACATTTCTTCACCTGCCTGGATTCGCCCGGACGACCGCCTGTTACCCGTGCTGCGGCGCTCGGACAAGCGGAATATCCTCGATTCGCTGGAACCAGTTCCTTTTACATTTATTACGGTCAGCCTGACCAAGCCACCCGGAATGATTGATACGGCATTGGAGGATGATGATGAAGCGGAACACTTGACATCGGATTCCTATGTCCACGAAGTGGCCGGGAGTATGGCCACATTTTATGGAACCATCCACCAATCCATCCGCGCTGTGTTAATGGGACGTGCCAGCAAACGTTTGCAAAAACTGGCATTGGTCATCCGTCCCCCATCGGGAACAACCCGATTAAACCTTGTTTCCAACGACAAAGAGCGGATGCCGATGGAAGGTGTCGAAGTCTATTCTCGGCCTCTATTCGCCGAGGAAAACACGCCTTCGGAGTTTTTGGGGAAAACAGATTGGCGAGGCGTGATTGACATTCCGCCCTCGGATGATGGACTGCGGATTGTGCTTCTCAAGCGCGGAGCGCGGGGTTTGCGGCGCCTTCCGATGATGCCAGGTTTGTACCCGGAACTGACCGCCGAGGTCGATAATGATGAAGCCGGGCTGTATGCCCAAGGAGTCGCCTTTGGCCTGTTGAGCGAGGTCACCGCTTTGGTGACCGAGCGACGGTATCTGGAAAAGATGATCACGTCTGCCCTGGAAGGAGGCCGCGTCGACGCTGCCCAACGCTGGCTGAGTCGATATGAGATGCTCCTCACAGGGCAAAAACTGCGTGCGCGAATGACCGATGATCAATCTCGTTTGCTTGTCCGCGCCAAGAACAGTCGCGAGCGTGACTTTATCGAACGTCTGTTCAATCAACTCAGAGATGACATCAATAAATACGTTACGGACAGTCGCGACCTTGAGTTTCGGCAGAAGCTCCACGAAGTTCGTTCTGGCGGTTCGCCATCATCGCAGTGATCCGCAGCCACCGCTGGTGCACTGGGCGCATGTCGTGCCACATCGCGCGGCCGTCGTGCCACAACCGGGTCCGCACCCATTAGCCAGACGATCCACAAATTGGCGAAATCCAACACGCTTTTCATAGAGTTTGGCCAGTTCTACCAGAATTTCCTGAAGGGGCTCATCGACGTCTCCCAAGAAATGAAAATACAGACTTTCCCCGTCGAACAAATGCTCGACGTCCAGCAGTACACAATCCAACCCCCGTTCTTCGATCAATCGTTGGCAAGAATCCAAGGCCCGCAGTCGATGCCGCTCCAGCCGCTGCAGAATTAACTCGTCTTGGGGCGAAACGAGTCGCAGCAATTCGCCACGAACAGGCCCATGCGTGTCGGCGTCTTCAGTCACGCGACACACAATGGTCGCGACTTCCAATCCGCGCTCGGTCCGACACACGGCTTGAGCATCTCGCGGGAATGAATGGGGCGTCACCACTCGGAACAACCCCAGCTCGCCTGCC
>DAOLCX010000814.1:0-1541 GCA_035327685.1 Pirellulaceae bacterium
CCGCCACGCAGCACGACCAGATTGAAGCCGTCCAAGACCAATTGTCGATATTCCGCGGCGGTCGGAAGGTCCACGGAATCATTCAACACTGCGTGCTCGATCCCGGCGACTCCTCCCATTACCGCACCTGTCAGGCCCCCAACAACAATCATACCCATGCCCAGAATCGGAGAGCTAGTGATGGCCAACGCGACAACGCCGGCGGTCGCACCCGCACCCAAACCGACGCCTCCCCATTTTAGGGCAGCCGACAACATGGAACTGCCCGTTGTTTCGAGTGCGTCTTGCCGGTTGTCGCCGGGCATTTCCTGGTCCACACCGTAAGTGATGACCTCCATGTCTGTGGCTGAAAAACCTGCGTCGTGTAAGGCGATGGCGACCTGGGTCGCGGTCAGCAGGTTGTCAAACACGACGACCAGCGCGTGGGGCTGTTGCTGTTGAATCATGGAATTCACCGTTTCGGTCTCCCTCGTTGTTATTCGAACAGCGTCATCCCCGGCCGTTTGCGTAATGGAGGCGCGGGGCAAGAGCGCAAGTAGTCCAGGACGTCCGAAAGCTGACCGGTCGCCAGAGCCAGGCAGGTATCCGCGCCACCGTAGTACATGCGAATCGTGCCTGTCCCCTCGGTTAGAATCCAACCGCAAGGAAAGACCACACCGTTGACGTCGCCGTAGCGTTCGTAGGGCATCTCGGGAGAAAACATCCATTCGTCGCCGCGTCGCAAGACCTGCCAGGGACGTTCCAGGTCGAGCAGCGCCAAGCCGAGTCGATACAAGCAGCCTCCGGGCGTGTGTCGCACGCCGTGATACATCAGCAACCATCCTTCGGGCGTTTCAATCGGCGGCGGGCTGAGCCCAATTTTGTTGGCATCCCACCAAGCCCCGCGCCGCGCGTGCAGCAGCACGTGGTGGTCGCCCCAGTGAGTAAGGTCCGGCGAGAACGACAGCCAAATGTGCGCGCCAGAACTACCTGCCGATACGGGCCGGTGGATCATCGCATATCGATTGTCAAAGCGGCGCGGAAAGACGGCGGCGTCTTTATCTTCTGGAGGCATGACCGGACCCATGCGATGAAATGTGCGAAAGTCCTTGGTGCGCGCCAACGAAACCAGCGGCCCGCTGGGTGAAAAGGCCGTGTAGGCAATGATCCACTCCTCGCGCTCCGGGATCCAAGTCAGCCGCGGGTCCTCGATTCCCCAGGCTTCCTCCGAAAAGTTGGGCAGGTCGGGTGCCATGCTCGGTTGGGGGTCGATCTGCCAATTCGAAACCCCGTCCTTGCTCCGCGCAACGGTCAAGTGGGAATGGCCGCGGCGATCCTCGACACGAACCAACAAGATGGTCTCGTCATCGATCTGGCAGGCCCCCGCATTGAATACGGAGTTGGCGGGATAGGGCCAATCGTTCGCCGTCAGAATAGGATTGTCGGGATGACGAACAAATAGTTCGGAGTATTTGGTTGCTTGGTTCATTCCTTGCGCCAATTCGGCGACCTTTCAAAATGGACAACAGACGCGCTCAAACCTTGGACTGCCAACTCGCAGC
>DAOLCX010000815.1:0-1531 GCA_035327685.1 Pirellulaceae bacterium
CGACCTGCAAACCGTTCGCCTGGTGCGGCAATAAGGAGACTGCTCAAGTACCTGTTCCGAAACCACAAGAACCGCCCAGTAAGCACTTTTCGGCGAACCGCAATGGCTGCAGTGGCCTATGATCGCGTCACTTGACGATGTGTTTACCGTCAACTTACCGGCATCGGCTGGATAACTGGCAATTGATCCAGACCGGAGGGGCAAGCTGCTTGAGGACTCGTGAATTGATGCGCTGTAGAACGAGTAAGCTGGAATGTCGTAGAATGGATCGCGGCGGTCGATCTGCGGTTGATATTCGACAAATGCAGGAGGAGCGATGTTGTCGCGAGATTGGTTTGGATTGGCCGTTCGGTTGATCGGCGTTTGGCAATTCGTGATTGCAGCGAGGCATGGGTTTGGGCTGATTGATCTCATCCTCAGATTAAACCTGAACCGACCGGAACCGCTGTATGGTTATGAACTGGGAAATACGTTTGATTACGTGTTCTACGTACTGGTCCATGTGATTCTGGGCGTCTCCCTGATTTTCGGCGCTGATTTCCTGACGGCGTGTGCCTATCCTGGGTCGCGCACCGGCCATGTCAACCAGTTTGACGAACAAGTACCGAACTCCCCGGCAAACGACGAACCGAATTGACTGTCACTTTTTTTTGGTGCCGAGTAATTTGGGTAGAATACGATCAAAAGACCGGACGACCATCAGCGATCGCAGCGGTAGTCGAATTGGATATCATGAACGGATTCGGACCCCATCGATAACGAGGGAGACACTCGGCAAGGTGAGTGTGGGCAATGGCTAAGACGACAACTAAAACCGCGTCGAAAATTTGTTGTATGGCGACGCTCCATCGTCCGGCCGGCACGGAAAAGCGCGCGACGTGGACTTTTCTGCGGTTGCCCACGGCAGCCAGTGCGAAACTGCCTTCGCGAGGTATGGTGTCGGTTGGCGGAACCATCAACGGAATTGCGTTTCAAGCCACACTCGAACCCGACGGCCAGGGAGGGCATTGGCTCAAAGTGGAAAAGAAGCTGCGCGAAGCGGCTGGTGCGAATGCGGGAGAATCTGTCGCGCTAGAACTCGTGCCACTCACGCCGGATCAGGAACCGGAGCCCAAAGTACCCGCTGATTTGAGAAGGGCATTAGCTGCTGCGCCACCAAGGGTGCGGCATATGTGGTCGGACATCACGCCCGTCGCGCGGCGGGATTATATTTTCTGGATTGTTTCAGCCAAGCAAGCCGAAACTCGCGCGCGACGAATTGAGAAGGCTTGCGATATGCTGGCCCAAGGCAAACGACGGCCCTGTTGCTTCGATCGGTCGGGAATGTATGACAAGAGTCTTTCCTGTCCGGTCGCCAACGATAGCGACGGTTAGCCCCCATCTCTCATACGTTTCCTAAACCCGATGTGCCAGCAGGTGACCCCTCAGTCGGTCCACTCGCTGGCGGGGCGAACTTGTATGACAACCGTTCACGGGCCGGGGTCTGGCTCATTTTTCGACCGATAAGTCCGATGTCTCTCGAAAAGGCATC
>DAOLCX010000816.1:0-1530 GCA_035327685.1 Pirellulaceae bacterium
GATGATTATAGACAAAAAACGTCGCTTTTCCCCGCGATTGATCGAGGAAACTTGCCCTGCGGACGGGGCCGTATGAACCACGCCGGGAAATCGTTTATCGGCAATGATGGGTTGGCCAAGCCGCACGCGATCGCCGACCTGAACCATGATCGCAGGCTTGAGGCCCTCGAAATCGTCGCCCAACAAGCCAACCTGGCTCACCTTCGGTCCAAATTGGATATCCTGAACCGGGGGCCCAGCAATCGGCAGTTTCAAGCCGCGACGAATCGGTATGACTTTTACATGCTCGGCAATCAAAGGTCACCCCACGTTAAATTGCATTCCTGCCTGATTTTACGCGAATTTGACAAACCCATTTCCACATCTGCCATGCCCGTCCTTGGGAAAAAGCTGTTGCTAGTGCGTTGTCAAACCTTGATTTTAGGATGAGTCGGAGTGCGCAAGCACCCGGTTTCAATGGCCAAAAACCGGCGACAAGTCCTTTCCGGCTTACGGACATCAACCCTAAGTTTTAGTTCTGACAAAGCGCAAGGGCCAGTTCCACATCGGCGCGCAATAAAAGCCCATCGCCCTCATCGCGCGCTTTCAACCGCCAATTTGTGAAATTTTTCACAAACTCCCTCCGCTGTGAAGGGGGGCCCCCCAGAATTCCCCCCACCCCAAAAGGACAGGCATTATCTGGAAACGATCTTTCGGGCCGTAATTTGCGGGGAAAACTGGGCGTCCAAGCTGTCGAGTCCGACTTGGAGCGCGTATTTTCGAAAGCTCGTCCCACACCGGTGGAGACCTGGCCTGGGGAGGCGTCCAGATTGCTGTGGCCTCTGGTCGAGGCGGTGGACCACATGCCTGTCCCTTTGGGGGTTGAGGGAAGTGGCCCGGAATTGGGCCTTGTTCGGCAGGGTGTACGCTATCTAATAGTCGGCTGCACTTTATCGGCGGGGGCAACGAGGTTGGCCCAAACCATTGGCTTGTAGGACTGGATGTGGCTCATGAATGTCGTAGTTTTGGGGGCGGGGACGGTTGGCTCATCAATCGCCGATCTGTTGTGCCAGCAAGACCATAATGTGACGGTCGTCGATTCGGATCCTATCAAGACCAAGCGACTGAACGAGGAATTGGATGTGCGAGTGTTGACTGGTTCGGCCAGTCAGTCGAGCGTGTTGTTCCAAACCGGGATCAGTTCGGCGGATGTCTGTTTGGCGGTGACTGGCAACGACGAAGTCAATATTGTTGCCGCCAGTATGGCGAAGGCCATGGGGGCCCGCCGAACGGTAGCCCGGGTGTACGCTCCTGTTTTCCATGACTTGAGCACGTTTGACTATCAGCGCCATTTTCGGATTGATCGACTCTTGAGCCTGGAGCATCTGACGGCGATGGAGTTAGCGCGTGGCATCCGCGATCCGGGAAGTGTGTTTGTCGATCAATTCGCTCGCGGCGATTTGCAAGTCATCGAATTGGTGGTCTCCGAGGGGAAAGCCATTTCAAATCCATTGAGGTCTTTGGAATTGCCCGGCAACGTGCGCGTCGGGA
>DAOLCX010000817.1:0-1525 GCA_035327685.1 Pirellulaceae bacterium
TAAGCATTCACTACCGACGAATGGCAATGCAGGCACGATCCGGGTTGCGGCCGCTGCGCGACCCGTTCCGTATGGTCTTGATCCCAGAGCATGTAGGCATGTCCTCGCGCTTCGCGGTAATCTAGCGCAAAGGCAAACCCGGCCCACATCGTTCTCAACCAGGGATAGACGTCAAGCTTCTGTTCTGGGATGGCCTCGCTGCCGCCATATCGCGTCCGTTCATGATCGACGGTCCGCTTATAGCTGTCGTATTGATGCGGCCAATTCGTTCCCCACAACGCCGGGTCGACGGTCATGTCGTTGACTTCAACCAGTCGTTGAAAAGGGACGCGGGCTTCCTGCTTCCTGGTAAAAATATTGACCAACAATGCCAAAACACCCACGGTGGCTGCCGTGGTCAGCACTACGGTTACCAGATAAACAAATTTCCCGCCGTTGCTGTTTGCAGGTTGTGTTCCATTTTCAGTCATCGATCGCTCTTTCTGTTAACGCGGTCTGGTCGTGTGTCCTACAGCACTATGGCATTGCAAACAAGAAACGCCATCTCCCGTAGTCAGCGGTTGGTGATAAGCTTCCATTTGCGAAACTAATTCCCCGTGGCAATAACGGCAATTCTGTTCCAGGATCCGCAAATTGCGGGGTTTAATTTGAATCGGTTCGTGGAAGTCCTGAAACGTAAAGGCCCAGGAATGAAAAAAGCCGTTGTCGGCTTTGGCAATCAATCCCGGAACCAAATCGTGCGGTAAGTGGCAATCGGCACACGTCGCCACCGCGTGGTGGCTACTTTTCAGCCACGAATCATAGTGCGTTTGCATGATGTGGCAATTGATACAACTGGCGGGGTCTTTGCTGAAATACGAATGGCCTTGGGCATAATGAAACGTAAAACCAGTGGCGCCCAGCAGTGCTCCTGTTGACAGGGCGGATATCAAACTCACGAGTCGCCAGCGTCGCCCAATCATTTATCGCCCACTGCCAAAATCACTTTTTCGCCTGCCAGTAGATGTTGCGTCGTCAGTTTCGTCGAGGAACCGGTTGGATCAACATCGGCAACACGGCACCCCGAATCACTTTGTCTGCTACGCTGCCAAAGAAGGCTCGCGCCACACCTCCGCGGCCGCTGGTCGCCATCGCGATCATATCAGCTTTCAAACGCTGCGCGGATTCCAGGATGGCGTTGGCTGTCTGTCCACGAATCACGAGTTCTGTAGTCACCTTTAAGCCGAAGCCGCGCACGCGTTCGGCCACCGTGTGCAAGTAGGAGTCGGCCTGGGTCTCAAGCTGCTGCTGCACTTGGTCCATCTCGAATGACACGGGACCCAGATCAACGGGGCTGGTGATATCGAGCGCAGCATGTTGGTCGGCAATCGGCGCTACCACTTCGAGCAAAACCAACTCAGCCTGATAGAGTTGAGCCAACCGCTCGGCCGAGCCCAGGACCTCTTCCGCCAGTGGCGAACCGTCGAGAGGAACCAGGATCCGCTGAATCGGCGCGGGAGGACTGCTGGTCGTCGCTCCGTCGCGG
>DAOLCX010000818.1:0-1525 GCA_035327685.1 Pirellulaceae bacterium
CCACGATGACACGCGGGGTTTCGAACGCGATTGGGTGATGCGCAATATCGCCTTCTACAATAATGAAATGTTTGCCCTGGCAGGCGATGGATCATTGACGAAGTTGGATGTACCGAACTCGGCAAACAAACGCCCGGCATTCGAGTATTTGTTCGTCGAATTGCGTCAGCCCTGGAGCGTGGGAGGTCGAGATTATCCGGCAGGCGCTCTACTGGTGTGCATGCTGGACGAGTACTTGGCGGGTTCACGCGAGTTTGAAGTGTTATTTGAGCCGAGCGAGAAAACGGCATTGGCGGGATTTGGGCTGACTAAAGACTACTTGTACCTGAATATTCTGGAAGACGTCAAGAATCGGATTTTTGTCCTTAAACTGCGGCAAGCTGAATGGCGCCGCGAACCTCTGGTGGGGGCGCCCGAATTTGGGACTGTTTCCGTATCGGCGATCGACAACGAGGAGTCCAACCTGGTGTTCATGACCTCGACCGATTATTTGACACCCACAACTTTGTCATTCGCGGAGATCGGTCAAACGCCGCAGCGTTTGAAATCCTTGCCCGCGTTTTTTGACGCATCGCAGTTGGCGATTAGCCAGCATTTTGCGACCAGTGCCGATGGGACGAAGGTACCCTATTTTATGGTGGCCTCGAAGGATTTGGCATTGGATGGATCGAATCCGACTCTGTTGTACGGTTATGGTGGCTTCGAAATCTCGATGCAACCTTCGTACAGTGCGGGCGTAGGGCGAGCCTGGACAACCCAAGGCGGAGTGTATGTCGTGGCCAATATCCGAGGTGGTGGCGAATATGGACCTCGATGGCATCAGGCGGCTTTGAAAGCGAACCGACTGCGCGCCTACGAGGATTTCGCCGCTGTTGCTAAAGATCTGTTTGCGCGGGGCGTTACGTCGCCGGACCATCTGGGCATTCAAGGGGGCTCCAACGGAGGCCTGCTGGTTGGCAATATGGTCACGCATTACCCGGACCTAATGGCCGCTGCAGTTTGCCAAGTACCTTTGCTAGACATGCGGCGCTATAACAAGCTGTTGGCTGGAGCCTCGTGGATGGCCGAGTATGGCAACCCCGACCTTCCAGAAGAGTGGGAGTTTATTCAAACGTTCTCGCCGTACCACAATGTGCGGGCCGGGACACGCTATCCAGCCGTGTTGTTCACAACATCCACGCGTGACGATCGGGTTCATCCGGGCCATGCCAGAAAGATGATGGCGTTGATGGAGTCGCAAGGACACGACGTGTGGTATTACGAGAACATTGAAGGGGGCCATGGTGGGGCGGCGAATAATGAACAGTCAGCCTACATGCAGGCCCTGGCCTACACGTTCTTGAAACGACGACTGTTCTCCGCAACGGCTGGCGCTGGCAACTGATGGGGCGGCAAGCATGGATTACGAGTTGCCGCTGGAGGAGTTTTATCAACAACTGCAAGCTTACGTCGATTGGACCGACACCGATGCTGCGTTGATTGTTCAAATGGCACCTTGGGTGACACCAACTTTCGACGCGATGGT
>DAOLCX010000819.1:0-1519 GCA_035327685.1 Pirellulaceae bacterium
CGCCAAACCGACGGTGGAATCGGTCAAGCGGTTTCCCGCTGTGAATGCCGAGGTCCGCGGCAACGATGTCGTTTATCGGAGCTACTATGATATCGGCATCGCCATTGGTGGGGGCAAAGGGTTGGTGGTCCCCGTGTTGCGAAATGTGGAACGATTGAGTTTTGCTGAAGTCGAACAGCGCATCGGCGAGTTTGCAGAACTGGCCAAAAACAATCGGCTCAAACCGACGGATCTGGAAGGCGGTACGTTTACAATCAGCAATGGCGGTGTGTATGGGTCCTTGCTTAGCACCCCTATTGTGAACCCGCCTCAAAGTGGCATCTTGGGCTTGCATGCCATTCAGGAGCGACCTGTTGCCGTTCAAGGGCAAGTCGTGATTCGTCCTATGATGTATGTTGCCTTGACTTATGACCACCGAATTATCGATGGGCGCGAAGCCGTAGGATTTCTGAAGACCATCAAGGAAGTTCTGGAAGAACCAGCCCGGTTGTTTTTGGAAGTGTAAGCATGGCTGAACCTGCTTTGGACGTCGTAGTATTGGGAGGAGGACCTGGAGGATACGTGGCTGCGATCCGCGCCGCACAATTGGGGCTGCGCGCGGCTGTGATCGACGAGCACCCTAAGTTCGGCGGAACCTGTCTGCGCGTAGGCTGTATCCCCAGCAAAGCGCTGCTCGAATCCAGTCACCTGCTGTATGAAACATTAAATCACTTGGGAGGACACGGCATTGTTGCCTCGCAAGTCAGTCTCGACTTGTCAGCGATGATGCGGCGCAAGGATAAAATCGTCGATACGCTGACCGGTGGCATCAACATGTTGTTGAAAAAGAACCGCGTGCAGACCATCGTGGGGCGCGGCATGTTGACGGGCAACCGAACGATTCGTGTGGCGGGTCAACAGCCCACTGAAATTGAAGCCCGCTACATCATTTTGGCCCCCGGAAGCATTCCCATGGTGTTACCGAACATCGACTATGACGGCGACCGGATTGGCGACAGCACAGCGGCTTTGTCTTACCCAGAGGTCCCCAAGCAACTGGTGGTCATTGGTGGAGGCTATATCGGATTGGAGTTGGGGTCGGTGTGGTCGAGGTTGGGAGCCGAAGTGGTCGTGCTCGAAGCGCTGGACCGCATTTTGGCTGGCGTCGACGGCGAGATTGCCAAACACGCGCATCGCATCTTTCAGAATCAAGGCCTGGTATTCCGCACCAACACGCGAGTCGAACGCGTTCGGAAAACGGGGGACCGTTGTGTTGTGGAGATTCTCGACGGCGCACCCATAACTTGCGATCGAGTCCTGGTTTGCGCAGGGCGCGTCCCGAATACAAGAAATATAGGGTTGGAGAGTTTGTCGATTAACACGGATCGACGCGGCCATATTGTCGTGGATCAGCATTTCCAAACTAATGTTCCAGGCGTGTTTGCCATCGGCGATGCCATTGGCGGAGCAATGTTGGCTCACAAAGCGTCCGAAGAAGGGATGGCTTGCGTGGAGTGGATCGCCACGGGGTACGGTCACG
>DAOLCX010000820.1:0-1516 GCA_035327685.1 Pirellulaceae bacterium
GGGAACGCCCCGATATCGCTTACTATTTGGGCCGCGGCAAAGCCGAAGAACTCCAATCTTTGGTCGAATTCCACGCTGCCGATGTGGTCATTTTTGATAACGATCTGTCTCCCGGACAAACGCGCAACTTGGAACAGTTGTTGAAAGTCAAAGTCCTCGACCGAACCGAACTGATTCTCGATATTTTTGCGACCCACGCTCAAACCGCCGAATCTCGGTTGGCCGTCGAGTTGGCGCAGCTTGAATACTCCTTGCCGCGCCTGAAACGGATGTGGACTCACTTGTCCCGTATCAAAATGGGAGTCGGCATGCGCGGGCCCGGTGAAAAACAATTGGAAGTGGACCGGCGTTTGGTGGAGAAACGGATTCACGACCTGAAATCGGAATTGCGGCAAATCGAAACCCGCAAAGAACGACTGGTTCGCTCGCGCGACAGCATGATGACGGCCTCGCTGGTGGGCTACACCAATGCTGGCAAAAGCACTTTGATGAATGCGCTGACCGATGCCAACGTCCGCGCGGAAGACAGGCTGTTTGCGACTCTCGACACGCGCACTCGCCGCTGGGATTTGCCCAGTTGGGGGCCCGTGTTGTTGAGCGACACGGTCGGATTTATTCGCGACTTGCCGCACCACTTGATCGCCAGTTTCAAGGCCACTTTGGAAGAAGCCCATCAAGCCGACTTGTTGCTGCACGTGGCCGACGCCAGCAGCCCGTCAGTCTATAACCAGATCGCAGCAGTATTCCGAGTCCTGGAAGAAATCGGGATCGACGAAAAAGACACGTTGTTGGTCCTCAACAAAATTGACGCGGTCCAAAACGGCCAGTTGGATGGCATTTTAAATCGGTATCCGCACGCGATTCCGATCAGCGCCCGGACCGGCGCCGGGTTTAAACAACTTCACGCCAGTGTCAGCGACGCTTTGAGTCGGGCTTTTGTCGATGTGATCGTGGAGACTGCCGTGGGCAATGGCCGTTTGTTGGCCTATCTTGCCGCCCATGGCGAAGTCATCTCGACGCAATACGGTGAAGAACATGTCGCCGTCCACTGCCGAATTCCGGCCAAACACCTTGGACGGATTAACCGAGACGAAGCCACGGTCCGCACCGCATCCGAGAACGGTAGCCGTTCACGCGTGTAGCGCGGGGAACAAGTCGTCTCGAACCTCTCAACCATTCGGTCACCGTCCACGACCTTGTAGAACCATTGACCCAAATTGTTCGAACCACTGACTGGGTTTACCATCGTTCAATGATGAATAATTGAGGACAATGGTTCTATGATCATGTCCATCAGTCGGATTGCGAACCACTAACGGAATGAAAGGACTGAACCAGCAACACCGGCATCAAATTGCAGGCCTTTGACATTTGACTAGGATGGGTCAAACTGAGGGACGTCGAGTTGTTTGCCGCCGGCGAGGGCGGATTGATGCGCGATGATGCCGGGGGCAGTCATGGCGATCGATTCATAGATATCGATGGCTGGCTCACGCTGCTCGACCAGTGCGTCGAT
>DAOLCX010000821.1:0-1499 GCA_035327685.1 Pirellulaceae bacterium
CGCATGGGCTGGCAATCCCGCCTGTCGCGCACGGACAATCGCGTGTTCAGGGTCGTACCCCGGCCCGGTCATTAAAATCAGCGGGGGTGAGGAAAAATGTTGTTGAAGGCGTGCATAGATTTCGTAACCATTCATCCCCTCCAAGCGAATGTCGGCAATGATGGCATCGTAAGGGTCTTCGCGTTGGCAGTTGCGCACTAACAGCAACGCGTGTTGCGGGTCAAAACTGGTTTCGACCTGGCATCCGTACCGTTCGAGCATCTGATGGGCTGTGGTTCGCACCTGTTCATCAGCGTCGATCACCAGAATTCTCTTGCCTTTGAGTTCAGGCCGAACGTCTAAACGCGTGGCCGGCACAGATTCCGTCGGTGCCAACGATTCGCCAACTTTTTGAATGGAGTGCTTGATGCGCCGCGCGTTATCGCGGATTTCACGCAAGCGATTGGTTGTCATTTCATCGTGCCCGACATAGCTCTCCAGCATCCACACGACATCATTGAGGATTTTGTCGATTGGGATCGCCACGGCATTATGGATGGCCTCAATACTTTGGATTGCGGTATCCGTCCGCTGAGCGACCAAAAGTTCCATCGTGTTCAACGCTGCGGCCACCCCGCGCGCGAAACTTTCCAAAAACTCCAGGTCCTCTTGATCGAAGGCGTTGACCTCTGGGCTTTCCACGTTAAACGAGCCGATGATCTTGTCTTGAACCTTAAGCGGAACCGTGAGTGAACTCTTGGCCCCGATCAATCCGTCCAAATACAGCGGGTCGGTCGTCGTGTCTTCACACAAGTAGCTGTGGCCGGTGGAAACGACCCAGCCGGTGACGCCGTTCCCTTCCGGCTTGGCGTACAGCGGCTTCTTGCTGGCCTCGGCGTCAATGCCCACGGTGAGTAGCGGTTCCAATAATCCAGTTCGTTCATCGAGCAGTCTGATTTCCACAACATCAAATTGCAGCAAGTCTTTCGTATAATGCAAAATGTTGTGTTTCAACAATTCGATCCGCTCTTCGACGTCCATGCGGAAGATTTCGGCTGGGTTCAAGTCGCATAGAGCCAATTGCGCTTGGTGCAACGCGTGCAATTTCTGACGTTGCGCTGCCGACTCGGTCATGTCGGCCATGGTGACTAACAAGTAGCGAACTGGACCGTCAATCTCAAACAACGGTTGGACCTGAAAACGAAAATACGAATCGCCGATCTGCATCACAGTGGATGTCGTCGTCCGCCGGCGGACAGCAGAGATGATCGGATGCGTCTCTGGCCCTAAAATCGTGGTGTTTCCCAAAGCGTCATAGATGCTGATTCCCGCGTAGTCCGATGCGGAGAACCACTTAACCATTTGAGGACTGGCCCACACGATTTGATTGTGTTGATTCAATAAGGCCATTCCATCCGTCGTCGTCTGCGCGAAGAATAATTGGCTTGCCAGTGATACGGCCGAAGAATCTGGAAGAGGGAGGTTGGCGGGTTCTGAAGCTGAGGCGGGGAGGAGAATGT
>DAOLCX010000822.1:0-1496 GCA_035327685.1 Pirellulaceae bacterium
ACCGTCAAAGCCAACCGCAAACCTTTTCCCAACTGGCCCAGGATGTTCTCCTTGGGGACGGCCATATCCTTGAATTCCAGACGTCCCGTAGCCGTCCCTCGAATGCCGACCTTTTCCATACGTTCTTCAACCACGCGGAAACCGGGCATGTCGGGAGTCACCAAGAAGGCGGTGATCTTGCCATCTGGATCGCTGGGGTCGGGCGTGCGGGCCATCAACGTCAGAACATCGGCGATGCCTCCATTGGTAATCCAACGTTTGTCGCCATTGATAATATAGTGTGATCCATCCGGCGTCGGGACTGCGCGAGTGCGCACATTGCCCGCATCGGAACCGGCCTCAGGTTCCGTCAATGCAAAGGCGGCAATCTGTTCGCCCGTCGTCAAGGGTCGCATCCAGCGGTCGCGTTGAGCATCCGTGCCAAACAACTCTAACGCCCGCAGGCCAATCGAATGATGAGCGTTCACAAACACTGCGGTCGAGGCACAATGCGCACCAATGATTTCCATGGCGCGGCAATAATTGAACTGCGACATGCCTTGGCCGCCAAATTCCGGCCGCACCGTCATTCCCAGGACGCCGATGTCGCCCAAACCGCGAATGACGGAATCCGGAATTAACGCCTGGCGATCGATTTGATCGGGGTCGATTTGACTTCGACAAAAGGCCTTCACGCGATCGACCGCGGCATCGCCTTCTTCCTTGTCAGCACCCGTTACTTCCTGGAACGGAAAAACTGACTCGGCGCGGAACCTACCAAAGTACAGTTCTTTGGCAAATCCTTCCTTCTCCGGGCCCGAGAATAAAATCTCTTCTGCCTGTGCGATTTGTTTCTTCTGTAAGTCAGTTAAAGTTGCCATGCGCGACGCTTATCCTTCAATACACTATGAACTGGCGGGTTGACCCGTTAAAATGCCCCACGGTCAATAAACCGCAAATACCGGCCACAGCCAACGACCGCGTTTCGGGGGACCGCGTTTCGGGAGGCCCAGGCAATTGCCCGATTATCGCGAAAATCTCCAGGGTGGGAAGGGTTCCAGCGCCGAAAACGGGCATTTCGCCGGAAGAGTTGCCGGACGTGGTTACTTGACGGATTCCAAGGAGCAATTTATCGATGGCAAAAGCATTCTTGATTGCCGGTGCACGAACGCCGACAGGATCGTTTTTGGGGAGTTTTTCCGGTCTAACGGCAACCGATCTGGGGGCAGTCGCCATTGCCGGCGCGGTGACTCGATCCGGTTTAGATCACAGTCAAATTGACGAAGTGATCATGGGGAACGTCGTGTCGGCGGGAGTGGGCCAAGCTCCGGCTCGACAAGCTGCCTTAAAGGCAGGCTTCCCCAGTTCTATCGCCGCGGTGACCATCAATAAGGTGTGTGGATCTGGTTTGAAGGCTGTGATGTTGGCCAGTCAGTCGATCCGATGTGGCGATGCTCAAGCGATTGTTGCCGGTGGCATGGAGAACATGTCGGCCGCCCCCCATTTATTGAAGGGTT
>DAOLCX010000823.1:0-1489 GCA_035327685.1 Pirellulaceae bacterium
GGGGGATTTTTATCGTGGATGATATTTCGCCGCTGCAACAGTGGGACGCGACGGTGTGGGAGACGCCGGTCAGGCTGTTTGAGCCGCGGACAGCCGTGGTTTATCAGTCGGCACTGCGCCAAATCGCGGACTTGTCAGGGAACCGGCGGTTTACTGCCGAGAATCCGCCGACAGGCGCTCGCGTGTGGTACTACGTCAACGGCGACCTCGCTCGAGATATGAAATTGCAACTTACCATCCGCGACTTGAAGGGTACGGCGCTGGAGTCAATCGAATTGCCCAACAAGCCGGGACTGAACTTTCACAACCTGACAATTTTGGGTGAAGGTGCTGGTGGTCGTGGCGGACGAGGTGGCGGCGCACAGCCTAGAGGTCTGCGACCCGGCACATATATATTGGAACTGACCACCGCCGACGGCATTCAACGGGCACCGCTGACCATTGAGGTTGTGGCACCGTAAGGTGAAATCGGCTTCCAAGCAATCGACCAACTCCCCGACGACATTGGGATTCTTGTGTATCTCAAGGCGCTCGGTTTTTCTCGGCGATACAGAAGACGTGGTGTTCCCCGCGTATGTAAAGTTGATCGCCAATGGCAATCGGCGAGGCGTCAATCGTTTCGCCCAACTCGTTCGTGGCCAGGACATGGAGTTCGCCGTCACGATGTTCGACGACAGTCGTGTTGCCGTTGCGACCAGCAAAATAAACTCGGCCGCCAGCCGCGAGCGGCGAGGCGTAAATGGTGTCCAGGCCCGGCAAGCGAGTCTGTGCTACCAAAACTTCTCCCTTGCGCGCATCGACTACACTAATGATTGCGTCGCGAGACTTTGTAAAGAACAGTTTGCCGTCATCCAAGACCGCTGACGATACATAGGGGGCTGAGTCATTGCGGCTCCAGACCATCGACGACGATCGCGTGGCATCGCCTTTGGCTGTCAATTTAATGGCTTGGATGGCAAAACCGCGATAACCGGTCATACAGATCACCATGTCGTCAATGCGCAACGGTGTGGGGATCGGGTTAGCGACCTGGCCCGCAGCTTCCCAAATCAATGTTCCATCGGCCAGATCGTAGCTGCGGACCCGATTGGTGCCATTGGTCACAACTTGTAACTGGCCATTAAATTCTGTGATCAAGGGTGTCGCCCATGTGGTCGGTTCATCGCGATCAACCTGCCAGCGAGTTTCTCCCGTGGAGGCGTCCAAAGCAAACAACTGAGATGGGCCTTCGTGATCCCATGGGACAACCAAGGTATCGCCGTGCAATGCTGGAGAACCTCCTTCACCGAACGCATTGCGTGTGCGCATGTTACCCAAATCTCGCGACCACAGGACGTCCCCATCCAATGAGAGACAGTAGATTCCAAAAGAACCAAACGACGCGAACAAGCGTTGTCCATCGGTGACGGCAGATGCTGATGCATAGGTATTGGTTTCGTGTAACCCTTCACGAGGGACCGCTCGGTGGACTTCTTTTTGCCAGACGATT
>DAOLCX010000824.1:0-1487 GCA_035327685.1 Pirellulaceae bacterium
GCCCCGTTTGTTGGCGGCCAGTTGCGCGCGAAT
The DNA here is from genome assembly GCA_035327685.1 of Pirellulaceae bacterium. Lineage (GTDB taxonomy): Bacteria > Planctomycetota > Planctomycetia > Pirellulales > Pirellulaceae > BJ22. The sequence goes on from DAOLCX010000824.1 coordinate 34, forward strand.
GTCCGATAAATTGTCGGCCACGGCCCGCGAAGGATAGGGCCCCAACGACAAGAGTTGCTCCAGTTCCGCAAACCGTTCGCGCCTCTGGTCGATCAGTTTCATGCAGCGAATTAACACGCCTTCATCTGACAAGAAGCGCGCATCGGGAGGCATCGAGCCTGGCGTCTTCCCGCCGATCTCGGCGTGGTGACCGCGGCTGGCCACCCAAAATGAGGGGCGATTGTGTCCGGGAATAAATACCGGAGTGACCACCGTGACATCGGGCAAATGCGAACCGCCGCGAAACGGGTCGTTCGTAATAAACGCATCGCCGGGAGCTGCATCCGGGTTATCTTCGATGATATGCCGCACCGTTTCGCTCATCGCTCCCAGGTGGACCGGAATATGAGGAGCATTCACAATCAAATCCCCATGAGGCGAAAAAATCGCGCAAGAAAAATCGAGACGGTCGCGGATGTTGACACTGACCGCCGTCCGTTGCAAGGTCAGCCCCATTTCCTTGGCGATCGACATGAAACGATGGTTGAAGATTTCCAAATGGATCGGATCGGGACCGGCGGATTCTCCAAACTGTCGAGCTGCGGCGCGAGGCTGGCCGGATTCAGTGCTGGACAGGGGGGCCACTTGTATTTCCCCGCGCCGCATCAGTAATTGGCGGTCGGCCCAGACTTCCGCGACCCAGCCCGACTCGACGGCGACGGTCGTCATCGGATCGACAACCAACGCTGGGCCGCGAACTAGACTCCCTGGCTGCAGTTCCCACCAATCGAAGGAGGGGACTGACATTCGTTGGCCATCTATCCACAACGATTGAAACCTTGCCGGTTGGGCGTCGGTCCAGGTTGTCGGAGCAATTAACGGAGGAAGTCGCTCACCTTCGATTGTAGATTCGACTCGCGCGGAAACGATCTCGATATCCCGCTGTTGGCGGTAGCCGAACAAACGCTCGTGATCAGCTTCGAATTGAGTTACATAATCGCCGTCGTCTGGCTGCTCGACGTTCAAAAACGGTTCGGTACCGGCATAGCGCAAGCTGACGCTGCGGCGGGTGCGAATGGTCTGCGCGTCGGGCCAGGTGCGGCGCAGTTCAGCCTCTGTTTCGCGCGTCAATTCTTCGTGGAGAAATGCGACCTCTCGCCAGGCGTCCGCATCAGTCAACCGCATGCACGGCCTGCTGAGATGGACCGTCCGATCGGCCAACCGAATCCCGACGGCGCTGAGAATACTGCCGCGCGGGTGGATCAAGACTTGTCGAATGCCCAGCAACTCGGCGACTTGAGCGGCGTGTTGCGGCCCGGCGCCGCCAAAGGCGACCAACGTCTGCGTGGCCGGATCGAATCCGCGCGCGACCGCCACGGCATGGACAGCGGCCGCCATGTTGCGGTTGGCGATCTCGCGAAAACCGGCGGCCAGTTCGTGGGGGGCAAAATTCTGACCCGATGGGTCGGCTACTT
>DAOLCX010000825.1:0-1478 GCA_035327685.1 Pirellulaceae bacterium
CAACTTTCACCGGCATCTTCCGTCTTCCACACCCCCCCGCCGGTGGCACCAAAATAAAACAGCTTCGGATTGCCGCGAATCCCTTCCACTGCCGCCGAGCGTCCACCCCGATAGGGCCCTATTGAGCGAAATTTGAGCCCCTGTCGGTAGACCTCGCTGGGGAACTCCTGAGCCGCAATGGGCCAGCACAGAAACGCCCCCACCAGTAACCAGGCCACCATTGTGATCCGTTTCGACATGTTGAAATCCCACCCTTTCCAATCCGCTGTTTCCACAAACGGTCCATATTGTAATTGGAGCACCGACAGGATTCAAAACCTTACGGTTCGCGGCATCGCGAAACCATTGTCCCCCATTGACCAGGCCGTCAGATGGTGGCTCTACCAAGGGTTCAGAACCATTGAGGACAATGGTTCTACAATTAAGCCTTTTTCGCCAAAGACCATAACCCGAGCTACGTCGTGGCCAAGGTGACAACCGCCGCGCGATATGGTACCGATATACGAGCCTATTCTGTAAAATGTCAACTGGCTTTCCCTGTCGAAGGGGTGCGGCGGCGCGGCGTTAAAGAGTGCGCGCGGGTTCCGAAACGGGCAATCGTGCAAGCATCCCCGGTAGGGCGTGTGAAGGGCGTGTGGAGCAAGTCGTGCCAAGAGCATCAACCATTGGCCAAAACGACTCTCACGACTTGCGTAACGCGCCACGCGGAGATATCAAGGCAATACCCGGTAGCGAATGATCAACGGTTACATTCAGATCATCATCCAATGATTCAGTTTTAGAAAGGGCAATCTCAATGCAAATGTGGAACCAAAAACGCTTGACTGGCCTCGCGCACCTGTGGGGAATAATATGCATGATCAGTTTCCTCGGTCTGTCGATGGCCACACCACATCGCACATGTTGGGGACACGACGACCTGACCGACGACCAACGCTCGGCGCTGATGGAAGCCTGGGGTTTATCGGCCGCCGACTTTGAAACCATGTTGCGGATCATTGACGAAGGAAAACACCGCAATCAAACGCTGGTCCATCTGACTTACCTATGCGAACAAATTGGCCCGCGCTTGACGGCTTCATCGCGCGCCGAACGCGCCAATCGGTGGGTGGCTCAACAATTTGAATCGTGGGGTTTGCAAAACGTCCATCTGCATGAATGGGGAACGTTCCCCGTCCGCTTTGATCGCGGCCCGAGTTCCGGCAAGATGGTCGAGCCTGAAGAGCGGACATTGACCTTTACTGCTCCAAGTTGGTCGGCGGGAACGGAGGGTCCGCTGCGCGGTCCCGTGTTGCGCGAACCCAAAACCGAAGAAGAACTCGAAGTCATGGCCGATCAATTGGAAGGGGCCTGGATCTTGCGTCAATTAGGTGGCGAGCGCAGCCCGTTCACCGAGCGGATGAGAAACGCCGGCATCGCCGGAGTCATTACGGCCTCGCGCGATGAACTCGTGAGAACCGGCGGTATCCCCGGCATTC
>DAOLCX010000826.1:0-1464 GCA_035327685.1 Pirellulaceae bacterium
CAACTCACCACCCCCCAGTGACAAGCCACCGACGATCTGCAATTGGTCGAATTCACCCAGACCGAGTCCGCCCAGCTCGACCAGCAGTCGGGAAGTCGAACCCAATACGACATCGCCGCCAAACGACACTACTCCCGGGCTGTTGCCAGGTCGCAAATCGCCTTCAAAAAACACCGTTCCGGTACCGGTAAAGCTCCCGGCACCCGTCACTTCGCCAAGGAAGACGGAGGCCGACTGGGCCGATGTTCTGATCTCAGCCCCATTGTGAATGACATCGTCGTAGAATGTTGTCAGTCCGAATCCTGACGTGATGATCCGGCCTCCGGACATTATCTCGACGTCGCCGAGGACATCGCTGTAGCCTCCGCTGAACGCCATCACACCGCTATTGGTCCAGCCGCCGTTGGCGATAAACTGTCCTCGTCCAGCGACAAAACCGGTTGAATGGTTGGTCAGCGAACCATCAAACCGAATGATGCCGCCAAAATTGTTGATCTCACCCGCATTGGAATGGGCAGATCCGCCAAATCGAATTCTTTGTCCGACGCCAATCTCGACCTCTCCCGAAGCAGAATTGACCAGTTTGCCGCCGAGGTTGGCATGGCCAAAGAGTGTCCCGTTATTGATCAATGTAACATTGTCAGAGTTTACGTGCGGGTTTTTGAGGCCGTTCAGGGTGGCGACATCCAAAGAGACATCATTGACCGCCACTCCGGTCAGGCTCCCGCTGATCGGGTTAACACGCGCCATCATGTCCGCCTTCATGACGCCAAAATTAAATAATCCACCCAGCAGGTTGACGTTTCCCTGGGCACCAATGGTTGTCGTCCCGGTCACGACCGAGGAAAACGAATGGATATTTAGGGTTCCTGTCCCGAAACGGCCGATAATCAGTTCATCGGAATTCTCCCAGGACGAACCGTCGGACAAGGTAACCGTACCTACTGACCCCGATTGACTTCCCAATTCGGAGTAAATCGAATTGACCTTACCCCCCTGCTGTAGCTCCAATTGTCCGTTTCCGCCGAGCCCCACAAATAGAATGTTTGCGTTGAGCTGCGAACCGAAATCCGACACTCTGACGAACCCCTGATCGCCCGCCGAAAACGCCGTGTAGAAATTGGAGCTGTTCACTTGTCCGCCCCCACTGATGAAAAGCCGGGCTTGGTTGACTGCCGCGCTGACTTCGAGTGTATCTGAATCCCAGCGGGAATTTGCGCCAGTAACGAATGCCTCGGCGGGAGGCCCGGTAGGAACGTTTGCAAAGACGGCGCCGAAGGTACTTGATGCCACCCCCCCCGAGAGAACCGACAACTTTCCGGATGTCCATAATATGCCGTTTGAAACCGAAAAACGCGCACCTGCAGGATGTGATCCATCAATCAACAGACTTGCGCCGGACGAGACGAAAGCGCTGTTCTGGTTCTGGATATGCAGGCCACGAATGCGAAGCACCGTATTGTT
>DAOLCX010000827.1:0-1449 GCA_035327685.1 Pirellulaceae bacterium
CCCACGCGCTGTGCAGTTAAGTTTTACAATTGCGCCGGACGGTTTTCCATTACCCCATGCGGAGGCCGATCCCGCCGCCGTAACCGTGGAATTCCCAAATCAGCGGCGCGTGGCGAGGCGGAGTTGAGTTCGTCCCGTCGAGCACTGGCAGCAGGTTGATTCCATCAGTCATGTCAACATCCGATTTGCACGAGGCGGCAGCACACAAGGTCGAGAACCAATCGGCGAAGGAACTGGGGTAATCTGCTACAGAACCGGCCGGAATGCGTTCCGGCCAACGCGCGATACACGGGACGCGCAGGCCGCCTTCATAGCAGCTTCCTTTGTAACCCCGCAGTCCGCCCGTCGACTGAAAGAACTCGCAAGCCGCCCCGCCGACCGAAAAACGAGCATCATTTCCCCCGTGAGTGGGCCCATTGTCGGATGTAAACACGACCAGTGTTTGTTGGCTGAGCCCCAGCCGATCGAGGGCCTCCAAAACCCGGCCTACATGATGGTCAAGGTGCGAAATCATCGCCGCATAAGCCGCGCGCGGCCGCGGGTGGGGCAAATAGCCGTTTTGACCTCGATAGGCACCATGCTCGTCATCCCACTCCAGCGGAAAAACATCGATCCAACTTTGCGGTGGGTGCATGGCCAGGTGGGGCTCAAGCAAGGGCAAATAAACGAAAAACGGCCGGTCCGCATGGAGTTCGATAAACGCCAGAGCTGCATCGACAATCAAATCAGACGCATATTGATCTCCGCGATAGTCATCCGCGTTGACGTTCCCTTCCGGCTGGCGTTGGTGGGCTGCCACGGCGCGGTGATTGATCTCGATCCGCTCCCGGCCTCGCGTCAAATATGGAGGGTAATAACTGTGTGCCAGGCGTTGGCAATCGTAACCCAAAAATTGATCGAAGCCCTGGTCCAACGGTGAACCGGTCGATCCGTCGGGTCCCAAACCCCATTTGCCGAAAACGCCCGTGGTGTAACCGGCCTGACGCAACACAGAGGCGATGGTGGTCGTTTCGGGAGCCAGCGGCCATTGCCCGGGGAACGGTCCTCCTTGCCCCGAATCGCGATTATCGCGAATCTGGGCGCGGGACAAGTCTTTGCCTGTCAACAACACGCAACGCGAAGGTGCGCAAACTGGCGCTCCGGCATAATGTTGTGTCAGTCGCACACCTTGCTCGGCCAGCCGATCCAAGTGTGGCGTACTGATGAGTGCCTGGCCGTAACAACCCAGTTCGCCATAGCCCAAATCGTCGGCCAGGATCAACACTATTGACGGACGCTGGACTGGGCGGTTGTTGATTTCTTCTGCTGTGGCGATGCCCACGGCCGCGCACAACCAACCAAACACGCACCCCAAGACCGAACTCAGCTCGCTGCGTGGCCACATTTCTTTACTCGTCCTTGGGCGGAACGAGTTCGATTTCTAAAGTCAATTGTTCCTCGCCACGGCGA
>DAOLCX010000828.1:0-1430 GCA_035327685.1 Pirellulaceae bacterium
CCCTTGATGCGCCGGCATGCCCAGGAATTCGACGACGAGGTGTTGATGAAACATGTCGAGCTGTATGTCAACGAAAGAACGTTGAATATCGGCGCAGCTGGTCGGCAAGCGCTAGACGTATTGGGGATGCGGGCACGCGAGTGCGGGTGGTTGCCGGAACGGCACTGCATGTTGGAAGTGCAAGATTGAGCGCGAACCAGCGCAATCAACCGGCGCGGCGCACAGAATATCGCGCTCGATCATAAACTCGGGCATTGCCCCGCCGTCCGGTTTCGCGGATTGCGCCGGCGTGACGCAGACAGTAGGCTAACCGTTGAGCAATCCACCTCGGTTCGTCTAAACAGCGAGCCAGATCACCGGTGTCCCATGGCCACTTGATTCCTTCGGGAACCAAGCCCAGCAAATCGCGAGCATCGCAATAAAGTGAGCTCGGCCCTAATTCGACGAGTTCGATATCCTGAATCTGGTAAGCATCCGGCCGGCGCCGGCGTCTGCGACCTCGACCCGGATAACGAATCTCTCGGACACTGATCAAAGGCGTTTCGATGGTCAAGTTGGGATGGGGGAAAACTTGTTTGAGATAGACCAAGTCGTGCACAATATCGAGTGCCGATTGGCGTTTTGGGCTGAGACGACGATCAACCAATTTCCCTTGGCGACGGTCCAATTTGATCAACTGTTTTTGAGCGATCAGTGGCTTGACCACGCGCAGCGCATGTGGGCTTTGCAACAAGGCGGCGATTTTTCGCCGAATCGCGGACAGGGAGCCAAGCTGGATTTCAATCAGCTGGTCGCCATTGACAACATCAATCCGAAAGGTGCCCCAACGGACTTCCGTTTCCCCATGGCCACGATAGTGTTCTTTCAGTTGTTTGTGCAGCGAGAATTCCACGCCTACCCTCCCTGCCGGGACTGTACCATAACGGGAGCAGGGAGTTAAGGCAAATTCCAACAGTTCACGGAACTTGTCGCAGCAGCGTCATTGAAGAGCAATTGAGGGCGATTGCTTTACATTTCCTTGAACGGTTCCGGCAAATGGTTGATGACTGTATGTCGACCTTCGACGCGAATGCAGTCCTTTGCGAGCTGATTGAGGACGCGCGGATAAAGCTCGCACTCCTGAACAAACACGCGGGCGGCCAGGGACTCCACGGTATCGTCATGTTTCACAGGAACGGAAACCTGAGCGATAATCGGTCCGTGGTCGTACAAATCATCCACGAAGTGGACCGTGCAGCCACTTAACTTGCATCCGTAATCCAAGACGGCCCGGTGAACTTTTGATCCGTAAAAACCCTGCCCACAAAAGGCTGGGATCAGGCTGGGGTGAATGTTGACGACTCGATGAGTAAAATCGGGTGGAATGGTCAGACGTTTGAGAAAGCCACCGAGCACTACCCAGTCGATCGCCAACTGCCGACAATGATCAA
>DAOLCX010000829.1:0-1425 GCA_035327685.1 Pirellulaceae bacterium
GGAATCAGCTTAAATAGCGCATGTTCCACGCGACCAGGATCGCGGTTTGAGTTCCCCCGACAGTTTCGGTAAATTCCGCATCCCCCCTCAATTCCTTAAACGCGCCGAAATCCGTCTTTTCGTTATTATCGCTGTGATCCGCCGATAATAGGGGTACATCGACCGCTGGAACCCAAATGAAACGCAGATTCCGCTACCAAAAACCGGCCCAAAAGCGTCACCATCGCTTGGAAGGGAATGCCATCTCCGTATGGCTCTGGTTGCTGGTTGCGTCCCTCGTGGTCATGACCGCCTGCCATCGAGGCTACTACCGCCGCATGGCTGACGCGGAGGCCAAGGAACTGGTTAACGAGCGCAATTGCGATCCGCGTTGGTCGCACCCGGACGGTTCACTGGAAATCGATGCGCAAAGCCGGATGTTTGATCCTTTTTCGCAGGATCACCCGCCGATGCCTCCCGATGACGAAACGGCACATACTTACATGCACCGTGTCGCAGGCCGCAAAAACTATCCGCATTGGCACGCCAACGGCGATACGAACTATGTCGAAAACCCAGAATGGCTGATGTACCTTCCGCTCAACGACCAGGGTGAAGTCGTCCTGGATTTGGACACGGTCGTCGAACTTGCCTTCATTCACTCGCCCACGTTCCAAAGGCAGCGCGAGGAATTGTACTTGTCTGCATTGGATGTCGCTTTGGAACGATTTGGTTTCGACTCTCAGCTTTTTGCCGGTATGAATCCGACATTTGGTACACAAGGCCGCTTTCGTCCCGGCGGGTCGCAGAGCAACCTAGGGATGTCACTCGGCGCGACGGGGGGCGGAATCAATTATCGCAAAGTCGGCGCGACGGGAACGACGTTTGTCGTCGGTCTGGCCAATTCCATTCTCTGGAACTTTGCCGGACCCAACACGCAATCCGCAACATCGTTGATCAACTTTTCCCTCATTCAGCCACTGATGCGAAACGGTGGCCGCGAGAGAATCCTCGCTTCACTGACGTTTGCAGAAAGAAACCTGTTGGGGAACGTGCGACAATTCGAACGGTTCCGCCAAGGCTTTTATTTAGAGGTGGTGATTGGTCGTACGGGTGTTCCCGGGATATCGCGCGGTGGATCGTTTTTGGGTACGCCTCCTGCAGCGACCACCAATGCTGGCGGATTTCTGGGCTTATTGCAATCTCTGCAGAATATTCGGATTCAAGAGTTCAACGTCCGCCAATTAAATGATGTCGCTGCCCAGTTTGAAGAGTTCTTCCAGCGCGGCCGGATCAACAACGCTCTGCAAGTCCGCCAGGCCCAAGCCCGTATGTACTCCGCCCAGGCGCAGTTGATGCAATCCAAGGTCAACTATCAGAATGATCTGGAACGATTTGTCAGAACATTGGGATTCCCCCCTGAATTGGAAGTGGTCGTCCAAGACG
>DAOLCX010000830.1:0-1414 GCA_035327685.1 Pirellulaceae bacterium
AGCGTATCAAAGCCCAGGTTTGGTTGTGGAAATGCCACCTGCTGACACCGCACCCGCGATCACCTACCCGCAGCCAAGTTATCCGGGGAGCGATCCATCGGTGCTCGTGAACCCGTTACCTCCATTGGGAAGTAGTTGGCCGACACAACCACCGCCGCACCAACCGCGACCTTTGGTCAGGCTCCAAAATCTGCCGCCGGGGACGTATCCCGGTCAAGGGATTGTGGGCCAGCCGAAAGCGTACGTCGATGGCCAGCCTGTACGAAATCTCATGAGGTATTTCTCGCCCTGGTAGGGAAGTCGTCACCGTTTTCGACATCGTAGAACAGTTGTCCTCAATGGTTGGCCTTTTGAAGATCGTCGGTCTAGCCGGGGGCTCGAACAATTGAGGACAATAGTTCTGCAATCACATTCTTCTACCAAAGTCTGTCAACGGTTACAGGACGTAATTCCTCAGGTACGGTTAATGAACTGCGTCATCAACTCCCAGCCTTGGGGCACCGACCAGGCGCTATTCGAGGCCGCCAACTCGTGATACTCGCTGGCTTCGTCCGACTCGACCCCACTCCCACCGATGGCGAACGGCACGTCGCCATGCGAATGAGTCTTCGTTCTGAGCGGCGTCGGGTGATCCGGAGTGACCAACATTCGCCAATCCGCATACGACCGGAGTTTGGTCAATAGCGGCGCGACAACATGCGCGTCGATTTGTTCTAACGCGGCGATTTTTTCTTGGACATTCCCTTGGTGAGACGCTTCATCCGGGGCTTCCACATGGACGCACACCAGATCGTATTGATCGAGTGCTTCTGCGGCAGCCGCACCTTTACCTTGATAGTCAGTGTCGATATAGCCGGTGGCCCCCGGCACCTCGATACAATCCCAGCCGATCAATCGGGCCAGTCCCCGCAGCAGATCGACCGCCGTGATCATCGCCCCGCGCACACCGTGCCGCGACGCAAACAAAGGAAGCTGCGGCGTCTGCCCCAACCCCCACAACCAAACATTGGTGGCCGGCAACTGGCCGCGCTGCCGTCGAGCGCGATTGACGGGATGATCAGCGAACCACTCCACGCTGTGACTCATGATATCCGCCAACAATAGGCTTCCGGGCCCACGCGGAAAATCTTGGTTGACCGAGCCGTCAGTCAGATCGTGGGGCGGCGTGGATCTCGTGTCGCGCGAAAATGGAGCCGGTTCGCCTTCGCGGCCACGAAAAATCAACAAGTTGCGGTAGCTGACCCCCGCGACGAACTCCAACCGCTCCGCCGCATCGACGCCGATCTCGCTCAAATGGTTTTGTGCTGAAGCTAATAGCTCGCGAGCTTCTCCCGTCGAAATGTGTCCAGCCGTAAAGTCGCGCATCAACTGGTCTTCAATCGTCACCAGATTGCAGCGAATTGCCCAATCCTGT
>DAOLCX010000831.1:0-1399 GCA_035327685.1 Pirellulaceae bacterium
CGCGGTGAAACGGTGCAGTCGATCGAACAAGCCCGCGCGGTGTTGGAGTGGGTGGGGTTGCCTTGTGTCGTTCGCCCGAGTTTCACGTTAGGCGGCAGTGGCTCGGCGATTGCCTACAACCGCGATGAGTTCGATCTGTTGGTGAAACGAGGCTTGGACCAATCACCTGTGCATGAGGTGTTGGTCGAGGAGTCCGTCATCGGCTGGAAAGAGTACGAGATGGAGGTGATGCGCGACTTGGACGACAATGTCGTGATCATTTGCTCCATTGAGAATTTTGATCCGATGGGCGTACATACCGGGGATTCGATTACGGTAGCACCCGCTCAAACGTTGACTGACAAGGAATATCAACGGATGCGGGATGCCAGTATCGCGGTGATTCGCGAGATCGGTGTGGAGACGGGAGGCTCGAATATCCAGTTCGCCATTGACCCGAAAACCGGGCGGATGATCGTGATCGAAATGAACCCGCGCGTGAGTCGCTCCAGTGCGTTGGCTTCCAAAGCCACGGGGTTTCCGATTGCGAAAATTGCCGCCAAGTTGGCGATTGGCTATCGGTTGTGGGAGCTTCCCAACGATATCACGCGCAAGACTCAAGCCTGCTTTGAACCCACCATTGATTATGTTGTGACCAAAATTCCTCGCTTTGCGTTCGAAAAATTTCCTGAAGCCGACCCAACCTTGATGACGCAGATGAAAAGCGTCGGTGAAACCATGGCGATCGGACGGTCCTTTAAAGAGTCGTTTCAAAAGGCGCTGCGCGGATTGGAAGTCGGCAGCTTTGGCTTCGGTTGTGACAATAAAGACCTGTGGGGGACAGAACAACAGCCCGACGCCGACACGATTCGGGCCAAACTGTCGATCCCGAACGCCGATCGGCCCTGGTACCTGCGTTACGCGCTGAAAAGTGGTCTTTCGATCGACGACATTTACGAATTGACATTCATCGACCGTTGGTTCCTTTACCAATTGTGGGATTTGGTGCAACTGGAGGAGATGTTGCGGGCAACGACTTTGGACGACTGCCCGCCGGACCTGATGCGGCAAGCCAAGCGCATTGGCTTCTCAGATCGCCAATTGGCGACCCTCTGGTCGGCAACGGATCCCGATGTCCGGCGCCGTCGATTGGAGTTGGGTATTCGGGCGACCTTTAAAGCGGTCGATACGTGTGCGGCGGAGTTCGAAGCTTATACTCCGTACTTCTACAGCACGTATGAAGACGAAGATGAAACACCTCCCAAACTTCCGGACCAAAAGCGTGTGATGATTCTTGGGGGCGGCCCCAACCGCATCGGCCAGGGGATCGAGTTCGATTACTGTTGTTGCCACGCCAGTTTCGCACTGCGAGACATCGGCATTCAATCCGTCATGGTCAATTCCAACCCGGAGACCGTCA
>DAOLCX010000832.1:0-1366 GCA_035327685.1 Pirellulaceae bacterium
GAACGAACAAACTCGACAGCGGCCTGTAAACTGGGACTCGATCTGGATTGTGTCCCCGCCTGGCAGATCAATCCGGTCTTCTGAGCCGCATTCGCCAACTGATGTTTTTCCCACACGTTATGAGAAACGGGTTTTTCCACATACACATGCTTTCCAGCCAATAACGCCGCAATCCCGATCAAAGCATGGGTGTGGTTGGGAGTTGCAATCGTGACTCCGTCAATATCGTTGCGGTCTAACACCTCCCGATAATCAACCAATGCCAACAGACCCCGCCGATTGGCTTCAGCCTCTAATACCATGCGGTCACAGTCACACAATGCGACGATGTGCGATGCTAAGCCCGCTATATGGTCTTTGCCTCGCCCGTTCAGTCCAATCACAGCCAAACGAATTCGGTTGTGAGACCCGAGAATCCGCGCGTAGGATTTGGCTGAAGTACCCAGCGCCGTGAGCGACGCCACCGTCGCCGTCAAGAAAGTGCGTCGCTTAATCATGGCTTGGTTCCTTGAATAGGTTGTATGTTCTCGCGAATCCAAATATTCCGAAACCGAACCGGGTCACCGTGATCCTGTATATGCAACGGGAGCTTTGCGGGATGTGGCTCGTACTGCGGTGCCTGATGCCAAAACGTTCCACCTTGCAACTCAAAGTGATGATGGATCAAGACGCCATTGTGCAGGACCGTAATGTACGCGGGCTTCAGTAGCGTCCCATCCTCGGCAAACTTCGGAGCCTCAAAAATAATGTCGTAGGTTTGCCACTCGCCGGGCCCACGGGAAGCGTTCACGGTTGGGGGTTGCTGCTTGTAAATAGCACCACATTGTCCGTCATAGTAGGTCTTGTTATCGTAGGAGTCCAATACTTGCAACTCGTACCTTCCCATCAGATAAACACCGCTGTTCCCGCGGCCTTGGCCCTCGCCACGCACTTCGGCCGGCGTCGCGAACTCAATATGCAATTGGCAATCGCCAAACGCTTGTTTGCTCGTAATTCCTCCTCCCCGGACCTGAGCATAACCGTCCTGGATTAACCATTGCTCGCCACCCTGAAAGGCCGACAAATCGCGGCCATCGAACAACAAAATCGCATCTGATGGGGCTCGTGACGCATCCCCGGGATCCACTATGGGTGGCTCCGGCCAAACGATACCACTGAGATACTCGTCCTGCGGGCCCCCCCTTGAGCCACCCACCGCTCCCCAGACGAGAAGCACCGCCGCCAAACCCCATCCGCCTTTAACCATCTGATTCAACATATAAACTCCTCCAGTTAAACCCACCATCCTACCAAACCTCCCCCACAAAACCACCCACCAATAAGGACAGGCATTATCCTGTTGACAGGGTTGGTGGGGTCTGGTATA
>DAOLCX010000833.1:0-1358 GCA_035327685.1 Pirellulaceae bacterium
GCCAGATGGCACAAGACGAGCCGCACTGGCTGAATGCGCGACGTCACATGGTCGAACGCCAAATCCGCGCGCGCGATATTCGCGATGAATCCGTATTAGACGCGATCCTGCGCGTCCCGCGACACCAGTTTGTCCCCGCAGCCTACCGCGAGGCCGCTTATGACGACTCACCGCTCCCCATTGGACACGATCAAACGATTTCCCAACCCTACATCGTGGCTTTAATGACCGAAGCCGTGCGACCTCGCGCCGGACAGCGGGCGCTGGATATCGGCACGGGGTGCGGCTACCAGGCCGCCGTGTTGGCAGAGTTGGTTGACCAGGTGTATTCCATCGAAATCGTCAAACCGCTGGCCGAAGAATCGGCGCGCCGACTGCGCAATATGGGATACCGGAATATCGAAGTACGGCACGGAGACGGATACCAGGGCTGGCCAGAGCAGGCACCATTCGACGTCATCATCGTCGCGGCCGCCCCCGATCATGTTCCTGAACCTTTGATCGAACAACTGGCCGAGGGTGGCCGATTGGTCATTCCAGTAGGTGCCCACTACCAACAACTGCTGTTAATCGAAAAACTGGAAGATGGCAAGACCCGCAAAACGACCTTGGCCCCCGTGGCATTCGTGCCCATGACCGGCGAAGCCCAGCAAAACTCGCGAGACAAATAAACCAAGAAGTAATCGTTCACGGAATGCAGCGTGCGCGGAGCAAGCCGATCGACAATTCAAGTTGGCTTGGACGAATCGACCTGCGACTCTCACCGGGTTTCGCTCGACGACAAGACAACTTGCCGAACGCACCAGAACCAGGCTTGGCTATCAATACACGGAACCATTACGTTGTCACCTTCCGCGTCTGGGTCGCTGAGGAGGAACCGGAAGCCGCTCTGATGGAAGTGGGTCGATCACTGCGTGCAACTGTTTGCTCAACAACGCAATCAGTTGTTGATATTCGCCGCGATCCGCTAAGTTGTCCAATTCGTCAGGATCGCGGCGATGATCAAATAACATGCGAGCCGTGATTTCTCCCGCGGGATGATCGCGATATTCGGTGTACCGATAATGTTCAGTGCGAATCGTGTCGCCCTGGTCGTAACGACCGATTGCGTAACCTTTTCCAATCGTCGCTGGCTGATGCAGCGCGGCAGCGAAACTGCGGCCGTGAAGGTATTGAGGAGCTGCCACACCTGCCAACTCGCAGAGCGTCGGATAGAGGTCGATGGTCTCGACTAACCCGTCGACTTGCACTCCCGTTGGCCTTCCAGGGACTCGGATGATCAACGGGATCCGCATCGAAGTTTCAAAACAACAGTGTTTGCACCATAGCCCATGCTCACCCAAGTTCCAACCATGGTC
>DAOLCX010000834.1:0-1350 GCA_035327685.1 Pirellulaceae bacterium
CCGCCTGGAATGGATGCAGAAGACTGTCATTCTTATGTTGGCGGGCCTGGATGTCCCCGCGATACGCCGCGAATTGCATGAGTTTATAATCGGTGTCGACGAATTGGAGGGCAAGGCAAGAAGCGAGAATACAAGAACTTTTGTGGTAGATAACTTGATTCGAGTGTGGGTCGATCCTGACCAGGAGCTATTGTCCTTTCGTGACTCTGCGCTTGAGTGCTTGCGCAAAAAGGAAAACGACGCCTTGCCGATTCATTGGGCTATGATCTCGGCTGCCTATCCGTTCTGGTTCAATGTCGCTCGGCAAACAGGACGCCTGTTGTCTTTACAAGACCAAGTGAAACAACAGCAAATCGTCAGTCGATTGAAAGAGCAATATGGCGACCGCCCCACGATCAGCAGGTACGCCCAGTACGTCATTCGATCATTTGTTGCCTGGGGAGTGTTAACGGACACGGGTAGTAAAGGCTGTTACGCAAAGTCGGCCAGAATTCAAATAGACCAGGTCGATAGAGCGGTATTGGTCTACGAAAGCGTCCTCCTTGCAGAGCAGGTACCAAAAATTGCAATTAGCCCGGTGCAGTCTAACCCCGCTTTGTTCCCTTTCTCAATCCAAGGAATAACTGGTCTTCAATTCTCGCAACTAAATGATCGAGTAGAAATTGCGAGGTACGGATTAGATGACGAGTTGCTCATGATTAAATCGAATTAAACTGAAAAGGACGAAGTAGGCTCCTTACATTTTGAAGCGACCGCACTTGCTTCCCGTTTTCTGCATTGTACACCCTGACAGTAAGCAAGACACCACAGACCAATCTTCAGCCTGCCAAACGCTCCGGTTCACAAAACGGTTCTTGGTAATCGCACTCGAGATGGTAGTGTCCGTCAAGTTGCGCACATTTGAAGTTGCCAATGGTTCGAGTAAGAATCAGAACTCCTCAGCCTCCCATGGGGGCTCGCCGCAAAGTTTACGCAGTTGCTCCATTCTGTGGGACCGGATCGGTCTCGCTATGTTCTCGTAATCGGTCCATGTCCAAAAAACGTCCTGTGTCCCATTTCGTTCCTGCGATGTGGCCCAACCTGGCTCCCACCAGCATCAACGCCGACCGGCCATCGGGAAACGCGCCCACCCCCCGCGTTCGCCGGCAAATCTCCTTCATGATTCACTCCAACATGTTGTTCGAGCGAACACGAGTCCAGTGCTCGCGAGGAGAACACATGTACGACAGCGTCTCTTCGACGCCGTCTCGCTCGCAGCGCGCCGCGACACTGAATTGCAGCGACTCCAGCTTATTCACCACCAGCGATCCCTTCTCTCGGGCCGCTGGGAGGTCTTCTTGCGCGTGGATC
>DAOLCX010000835.1:0-1342 GCA_035327685.1 Pirellulaceae bacterium
CTCATTGCCCCACTGATGCCAGCCGTCGCGGCGGAAACGCGCAAAGAGTTCGAGATAGGGCCCCGGGGAGCAGGCCTCGACGACATCGTAGACCTCCTCCGGCTTGCGCGAATGCTCCCGTTTCCGCGTCGCGAAGAGGTTGACCTGGGTGCGGCCTGGTTTCAGCGTCCGCATGCTGCCTCGCACTCCGAACAAAACCAGTTCGGTGACGTTGCGGAAATAAAAACCCACACCGCGACCATCCGGACCTCCGTCTTTCCGTATTTTGAACCACACAAGATTGGATTTGTAGGTATAACCCCATGCCTCCATTACCCTGAGTCCTTCTTGTAAAAGCGCATTGGGTACCCAGAGATAAAGGTGTGATTTGGCTGCGGCCAGTTTTGGAACAGGTAGATCCATGATCTCTTTAAGTTCCATGGTGGGGTATCTTAATAAGCGCTTGTGCTCAGGCGCCATCTTGCCCGTTCGGTTTTGAAATTGCCAAGGAGGATCGGCAAGAATCGTTGAGTAGCGTCCTTCTGCTTTGGCAATAAGATCATCAGACGGCGTTGGCTCAGTAAAGTTAACAATTCTGGTCATATAAAGAGTCCTTTATTCCGAAAACAAGCACGGGACAACCGCCACCGCCACCACCTTCGATTTTAGGTAAAAGCTTGCTCATATGAGTGGTTGATGCACCATAACTTTTACCCCTGCCAAGCTTGTCGAAAATGGCCTGAAGAGAGTCGCAACGCGTTACAATGATGCCGACGGAAATCACGCGAAGGTCGAATAGAAGGCGGAAATTGTTGAGGTCGCGATCAAAAAATGGGTCCTTGTTGTTCCATTCAATTTCAAGCGCAACTCTGTTTTTATAGCAGTCAACGGAATGTGTCGGGCTTTCTGTTGCGGTGCCGTCGACAACTACCGACGTGTCGAATTCGCGTTCCGTCCATCCTTTTTTGTATAATTCTCCATCGATCCACTCAGAGACTTGGGACTTTCTTCCCCCGGGGGTTTTAACAAAACTTGCGCAAAGGCGGAATCTGGAAAGAACATCACAAATGTCTTTCCATTCTGAGGGGAAGTCGCGCTCCAGAATAGCCGAAGCATGCCGCCACTCGTGAATCTCATAATTTGCTCGAATAGTTCTTGGCAGGGCAGTGATTGGCATAATGGCGGAGATAATGGCAATGATTTTAGGATGGAGCGAGTGCAAAATTAATTTGCAGATGATGATTTGTTTGTAATCGTTGAAACTATCGTTGCTGAATCTGCCATTCTTTTCGCCAGAACTCCGTGGCGCGGGGCGAAGAGCCAGGCGAGCAGGAAGAGGAGTCCGGCGGCGAGGGCCATCATG
>DAOLCX010000836.1:0-1335 GCA_035327685.1 Pirellulaceae bacterium
GGCAAGAACACTGCGTACTCCTCGATCGTGGAGATTACGGGACGAATGCAATTAGCTGATGGTTGTACTTGCTATTGTAGTCAAATGAACCAGCCCCTACACCTGCTCATTTCTGCCCATCCGCCAACCACACCACGAGATTCTCGATCACCAGGCGGCCGCGATTATCCCGGGAATGGGTTCGCTTCAAGGCCAGATCGGCGTCGAGAAGCCGTTGAGTGATTTGCGCCAAACGTTGTGGGCCGATGCGCCGATAACGGGCTTCATTGGCGTCCATATCAAACTGAAATCCAGCGGCTGTCATCGCCGGGAAAAGGGGGGCATTGGGATTTTTGCGTTGAGCGCGGCAGTGGTGTTCAAAGGCTAACCCAAACCGCCGCAATGACCAGCTTATCTGGGCGAAGATGCCGATGGCGTCTTGTTCAGCTTGAAATAATTGGTTGAGGCAATACATGGCGCGAGCGACTTGCCCATCCGCGGCAGCGTCGGCGATCTTCCACACCGTTTGCAATTGCCATCCGCCGACGATCTGTTGAACCTGATCGGCCGTAACCGCGGCCGAGCCAGTCACCGACAACGCGATCTTGGCGAGTTCCTGATCCATACGGCCAAACTCGCCATCGGTCAATTCAACGAGTCGTTTGGCGCCGGCCGGACTGAGCTTGAATCCGTGTGACTTCACAGCCCGTGCAACCAGCCAGTCGGCAACTCGTTTTTCATCGACGTATTGCTTGTCCCTGTAGGTTCTCATGGGCGGAGAGCATTCCACCAACAGCCCATGCTCCTTGATTTGTTTGTGAAGCCGCGTGGTCTTCAGCCATTTCGATGCGGTCAATACCAGAGTATTTCCATTTGCCGGATGGCGGAGAATGTCCTCCAACTTCTCGCGGTGATTCGTAATAAACGAATCGGCGTCATCTAGAATCAATCGCTTGGCGCCACTGTCAAACAGGCTTTTGGCGGCCAGCTCGTCAGCCACTTCTGCCCAGGTGGCGACTGAGACATCGATTTGCACTTCCGACCAATCGCCATCTGCCGCGGAGTTACCGCGCAGATGATGGAGTGCCAGCCAGGTCAAATAGCGCTGTCCCCCCGCGAGGACGACTAATGCCGGGAGTGGTTGAGGTGTTGGTCGATCCAGGAAGTCAAAAACATGAATGAGCTTGTCCACGTTATAACGCGGCGCACACCAGGTCGCCGACCTCCTCCGTCGAGTAGCCCATTTTGCCCGCTGATTGGCTCTTCATCTTATGGGCAGTCACCCATTGAATCGCCCGCAGTACGCGGTCACCCGCCGACGGATATCCGGTGTGTTGCAGCAGCATGGCCATCGCG
>DAOLCX010000837.1:0-1325 GCA_035327685.1 Pirellulaceae bacterium
CCGTTCGCATCGAAATGCGTCACGCCGACGAAGTGCGGCGCATGTTGCTACTGGCCCAGGAATTCCCCGCCATACGCTGGGTGTGCGAAGGTTTGGCGGGGGCTGGGGCCGAAGCGGACACGCTGCGCACGGCTCGTTATCCAGTCGTCTTGGGACCGTGGATCGGCAGCGAGCGCCAAACACGAGAAGTGGAAAAAATCTGGCAGCAGTCGTTGCGTGATGACGGGGGCAAGCTGGTCATTGCCACTTATGCCAGTTCAGGGCGGGGTTCGCGGTGGTTGCGAGCGCATGCGGCCAGCGCTGTCGCTGCCGGATGCGATTCGGATTTGGCGCTGAAGGCCATCACGCTCCACGCGGCCGAAGTGTTGGGGATCGCTGATCAGGTCGGATCGATTGCTCCCGGCAAGCGGGCGGATCTGACCGTGTTTGCCGGCGACCCACTCGATATCTCGGCCGCTGTCCAACTGACTCTGGTGAACGGTCAGATCGTGTATGAAAGCCCGCGGCGGCCGAGCGGAATTGCCTGGGCTCCGACAGGCGAAGTGGTGGGCGAATTGCCCGACCAATGGCCTGCCGAGTTTGCCATCACATCGCCCTATGTACTCCTTCCCAATGGACAATTGGCGCCGCGCTGTTTGACCATTCAACATGGAAAGATCTCGCGCTGCGAAGAAAGTATGGCTCCAGACAATGACTTACCGGTGATCGACGCGCGAGGATATGTGATCACGCCCGGACTACTGTTGGCGCACACGACGGCCGGATTGACGAGTTCGGATTACGGTACGGTGGAGTCGGATGCGCGGCAGTTGTCGGCCGTCGATGGGTTTGATCCGGCACATCGGGACGTGAAGCGCCTTCGAGCAGGTGGAGTCTTGTTTGCGGTGGTGGCTCCCGAAAGTCGCTTGACATTGGCGGGTCGGATGGGAGCCGTCCGCTTGGGAAATGAAATTGAGGTCATGCATGCGGACGTGGGGGACAAAATCGTATTGAGTGGTGCTGCGCGGCGGACTGAACAGTTTCCGGCCAGCTTACTGGGTCAGATCGAATTGGTCACCGCGATGCTCAATGGCCAATCGACCGGGACACGGGTTTATCTTCCCGCGCCGGCTCAGGCCACGTTGTTGTCGGCCAGGCAATCCGAGAAGCAAGGCCTGCTGGAACAACAGCGGTGGGTGTTGATTGAAGTCGGCAGTGATGCGGAGATGCGCGCGGCCTTGGATGTGATCGAACGATTTGGTTTGCGTGCCGCCCTGATAGGTTGCCGCAACATCGAGTCGTTTGTTGACCGGCTTTTGGCGACAGGTACGACGTTGATCGTGCGT
>DAOLCX010000838.1:0-1313 GCA_035327685.1 Pirellulaceae bacterium
CCGGACGTGGAACCGGGAGGCTCAACAATTTACGTTTTCGTTTGAGGCAGTGATCCTCTATGCCGCCCGCTGGGAGGTAATCGACCGGTGGACAAGCCGCAATGCACAAGCTGGCAAACGCCGGTTTGAAACGATGCTCAGGGAGACGCTCGGTGACTACGCTCAACTCTATTCGTAAAACGCGGACCCGCGCCCACGTAATTGGCGTCAACGGCAATATCGTGACGATCCAAACGTCCGGCGGGCCAATCATGAAAAATGAGGTGGCGCTGGTTGTCGTCGGACAAGAGCGACTCAAGGCTGAGGTTCTGCGCATCGATGGCAATTTGGCGGATCTGCAAGTCTTCGAAGAAACGCACGGAGTTCGATACGGTGATGAGGTCGAGTTGACCGGGGAACTGCTGTCCGTCCGATTGGGACCCGGCATGTTAGGTGTCATATTCGACGGTTTGCAAAACCCGCTGTCGGTGCTGGCCGAACAAGATGGATTCTTTTTGAAACGTGGCCGGGAAGTAGAAGCACTCGATCCAGCGCGACTGTGGGAGTTTACTCCAACAGTCAAGCCGGGAGACATGATTACCGCAGGACACGTCTTGGGGACCGTCCGGGAAAAGAACATTTTGCACAAGGTGATGGCGCCATTCGCGCTGAACGGCAACTGGGAAGTCGTTGCTGTCCAAGCCGGACTAAAATCAGTGAACGAACCGGTGATCACGGTCCGCGATGGATCGGGACAAACCGCGCATTGGACGATGGCGCAAGTCTGGCCGGTCCGGCGCCCCGTCCCTCAGGCGATGCTCAAGCGCCGCCGCGTGGAGCGGTTGTTTCCACACGAGCCACTCGTCACCACGATGCGCATCATCGATACCTTCTTTCCCATTGCCCGCGGCGGTACGGCTTGTATTCCGGGCCCGTTTGGCGCGGGTAAAACGGTGACCCAGGGATTGATCGCGCGCTATTCGGCAGTCGATGTCGTGGTCGTGGTCGCTTGTGGTGAGCGGGCGGGCGAGGTGGTCGAAACGATTCACGAGTTTGCCCACATGGCCGACCCGAAAACCGGTGGCAAGCTGATGGACCGTACGATCATCATCTGCAATACGTCTTCGATGCCCGTGGCCGCGCGTGAAGCCTCCATTTATACAGGTATTACGATTGGCGAATACTACCGACAGATGGGATTGAATGTCTTGCTGCTGGCTGATTCGACTTCGCGCTGGGCGCAAGCCATGCGCGAAACATCCGGGCGATTGGAAGAAATTCCGGGTGAAGAAGCTTTCCCAGCCTACCTCGATTCGGCGATCAAGAGCGTTTAC
>DAOLCX010000839.1:0-1303 GCA_035327685.1 Pirellulaceae bacterium
CGTGAAAGCGTGAAAGCGTGAAAGCGTGAAAGCGTGAAAGCGTGAAAGCGTGAAATTGCGCTTTGACGCCGACGCGAATTCACATACTACACCGCGATATTACCAGGCTTGACCCGTTTTGCAAGTCATTTTGACGTTTTTTTCAAAAATCTGCAATGATCCCGACAAAACTGCCAGCCGGTAACCTGACTTCCACTGGCAATTTTCCGTGATTTTTCAGCTTTTTGGAATTGGGGTCAACAAGAAGCGGCCTTTCCTACATGCTGTTGTGAACTCAAAACCGTTCCCACCATGCAAGGAGGCCGCATTGAACAAGATTACTGATTCATCCACATTTGAACGTCCATTCACAACATCAGCGCTCTGACTCATTTGCTTCGCCAACAAATCGAACAGTGGGGCGATTAACCGGCGGACTTGTACGACCTGAAAAAACACGTTTTGGAGCAGGTCCTCCAGATCGACTTTCATGCCATCGAGGCGATACTACACGCCCTGGGGCCTGGGGATTGTCGGCAAACTGTGACCACGGTACAAGGTCAGGTTCTCCACCGATCTCCAGAACCGTAGCGTCGTCGCATCCGAACGGTCTTTGGTGAGCATACGTTCGATCAGTATGTCAATGCTCGGCGGGCCGAAGCAAGCCATCGGGCTGCGCGCCATCGAGGCACGGTTGAACTTGTCCCCCCGTGTGGGGTCCTACTTGTTCAGTGGCAAACTTTGAAACTCGTCGGCAACGTCCCCGCCATCGACGGATGGCGACGCTGGCAGGCGTCTATTCGGTGACACGCTATCGGCAGACAGCGGAACAGATCGTGGCGGCCCTATTTTTAAACGAGCTTGCAGAGTCAGCGACAGAACTCACCCCGCGACGGCTGCGCTGGCAGCACAATCGCATCAGGCCGCATTTTGCTCGCGCGCCAAGATGCCGACGAATCGTTCACCGTCAGTGGTTCGATTGAAGCCTGTTGTTGGATGGAGCGGGAAATCGATCAGCGGCGTCAAACTGGACAACCGCTGCGACGCGTTCCAGACCCATCGCAGGCCAACCGAATCGCAACGCTTTCATCCCCATTGCCAAATCGCCACACTTTCCAAACCGCCAACCTTCGCCATGTGACGATGCGGAAGTCAGGTTTCGCCCCATCGGGTTAGCGTGGGCCGCCAGCGCCAACCATCGCCATATAATAAATCCTTTCCTGCTCCTTCCCCTTGCGGGGAGGGAGCAGGAAAGTGGAATGCTGGGAGGTGCGAAGTCGCCGACGAAGATGAACTTCTCGAACAGGAAAATGGTGGCAGCAAG
>DAOLCX010000840.1:0-1300 GCA_035327685.1 Pirellulaceae bacterium
CAGTGAGTTGTCAGTTTCCAGAACAGTTCCACTGCCGGCCCGCGTGATTGCCGGTCCTTGGTCGGCGGGACAACACATCATCCTAGCTGCGGATGACGGCATGGTTTATGCCTTTGATTCGTCAGGGGAATTGAAATGGAGAGTGGCATCCGCCGACAGTCGTTTGACCAGTGCCTCAGTCACCACGAACGGAAATACGTTGTTGGTGTGGGAGAACGGCCGAATGATGTCGATCAATGCGACGGGAGAAGTTGTTCGCGCGGTCGAATTAAACGAATCGATTCGGCACGGCGCTGTCCTGTTCGGTGACTATTATGCGGTAGGCACGCTTGACGGAGGTATCATTTTTGTCGAGAAGGATCGATTGTAAAGTGAACGTCTTACAGGTCACATCACGAACACGACGCGGTTGCACACTGGCACTGCCCATTGATTTGCGCGGTTACTGGATTTGGGTGGGGTTGGCAGTGTTGTTGACCGCCAGCAACTGGGGTTGGTTAGCGGCCCAGGATGCCCCCATAAAGGATGATTATTTCTCCAGTCAAGCCGAGTTGTTTGAGCGAAGTCGCCGTTTGAATGCATCCACGGACCTGGTCGAGCGGGATCCGTTCGACCGGATTTACTTGGACGAGTTCAACAAATTTGCCACATTGGATATTGTTCCATTGCTGAATCCTCCCAGTCGGCCATTGCCGAGGGAAGGAAGTCTGATTTTTGACTTGCCTGAAGATTCGTTGAACCAATACATCGTACCCTGGGCCAATGTCATCAATTTCAAGACCTATAACGAGCTGTTGTTGGAAGAAGCAGACACGTTGGTGGAGCAACAGGATTACGCCCGCGCCTTTCGTTATTTGATGCGGGTGCATGACCGCGAAGGGGGGCGCAATGCCGCAGTTGTCTCGCGGATTCGCCGAGTGATGACCATGGATGCGAAGGCGGCCTATGACCGAGCTGATTATGAAATCGCGTTGTCGATTTTTGAAGACCTCTATCGACAAGACCCGGGACTTCGGGTCGAAGGTTCGAATCTGCGGTCGATCGACTTGATTTTGGATTGCCATGAACGAGCGATCAAAAAGCGAATCGAGACCGATCAGTTTGATGCCGCACGGGCGTCGCTGGCCAGCCTGCTGGATCGTTATGGGCCTCAAGCCCGCAGTCTGGTAAATCGTATCAACGACATGATGACCAACTTGTACGAATCGGAAATCGCTCAAGCGGAAGTGGCTTTTCAGAATGATCAGCCCCGCGAGGCCCGTTTATTTGCCTTGCGAGCTCGCGAGATTCTTCCGGAGCG
>DAOLCX010000841.1:0-1299 GCA_035327685.1 Pirellulaceae bacterium
CAATGCTTCGACCTCACTGAGGACCCAGTTCTCCGGGTACTGCAGGTCGATTCCGTGATTGCGATAAACGGCGGTCATGATGTTTTAGTGTGCGCGACAATTCGTTCAATTCACAGGGGGGCGGCTGACGGGTCGGACGGGTCGGACATGTCAAACCCAACCGACCAAATGTTCGACTACACGGCCCGATGGTTTTGCCAATGTCGGTCCACCGCATCCAATAATGGATCGATCGTCTGCTCTTGAATACGGTGCGGCGGCGACCAAACAATCCATTGAAAATCGAGGTGTTCCGAGGGAGTGATCGGTTGAGCCTGTTTCAACATGCCCAGAAACACCGTCAGACGTTTCAGCATCCATTCGCCGCCACCACGTGGCTGAACGTGATACTCGTGGTGAAACACAAAATCGGTGTCGAGCGTAATCTGCTCAGGCTTGATGCCGGTCTCCTCTTCCAATTCGCGCAGCGCGCATTGCCGTTCGGTTTCATCCGGATCAATATGCCCCTTCGGTAAATCCAATCGATTCGCGTGCCGCATCAACAAAAAAGAGAGTTCAGGTTGGTCCCGAAAAACCAACACGCCACATGATTGAATTTGAAATCCGCGTTCCTCAGGCATGGTGAACCTTGTAAACCGAATGGACTTTTCAAGCAAGACCCTGTCCGTAGAACAATTGTCCTCAATTGTTCAATATTGGACGATGGTAGCCCCAGCCAAGGTTTCGATCCATCATCGATCTGGGAACAAAGGCTTTGATCGCCGTCGTTTCGGGGCAGGTGGGGGACGGCGCAACAAAAGAGTCCATCGCGGGCCAGTAAGGGCTACAGAGGCACAAGGCCGGGGGTGGCGAAGAGTGCGATGATCTCGAAAGCGAAGTGGTTCGACTCGGAAAACCTTTGCTGATTTTCAAGCTAGAAAATAGGTGGAGTACAGAAAGGCGGGCAGCCGGTCCAGCTTTTTATCGAAAGGAAAAACAGGAAGAATGCCTGCGATTCGGAGTATCCATTGGCCGGCAGTCGGCTCAGCGTTGGAAGGGTAACCATGCGCGGAATCTGGCGATTCCATCCGCCCGTCGTGATTTGATCACCAAGATAGTTAAAATCAACCAGATGCCGACTTTCAGCCAGTGTGCAATGCCGATAAACGGAGGTTATGATTCAAACGTTCTTTTGGGGGGACCACGAACGGCAAGCTCGCGGGATCAGAAAATGATTTGAAACCGTTCATGGTTTTCATGGCCAGGCTTGGTTCTGGTGCGTTCCGCAAGTCGTCTTGTTGTAGATCGAAACCCTGTGAG
>DAOLCX010000842.1:0-1287 GCA_035327685.1 Pirellulaceae bacterium
TGGGGATCGATGGGTTGGATCGGACCTAGGCTGGCGGCGTATTGGCTTGCGATCGTGTGCGGAATGGGGTTTGTTCCAGTCTTCGGACAGGACCCTGCATTTTCAATTCTCACGATCGACCTGGACGGGGACACAGACCGGCAAGTCATCGTCGATCGCCAACGGGGGCAATATCTCGGCCATCCGACAACCCTGTTGCTCGAAGATGGCCGCACGCTGTTGTGCGTGTATCCCCAAGGGCACGGGCGCGGCGCGATTTTGTTCAAGAGAAGTTCCGACGGCGGGCACACATGGTCCGATCGGTTGCCCACTCCGGCCAGTTGGGAGACGTCACTGGAAACGCCAACCTTGCACCGTGTGATCGATGCGGGCGGCAAGAAACGGATCATTCTGTTCAGTGGCCTGTACCCCGTACGCATGTCGGTCAGCGAAGACGATGGTCAGTCGTGGTCTGAGTTGCAACCGGTCGGCGACTGGGGAGGGATTGTGGCCATGGCCTCGGTGATCGATTTGAGTACCGGTGCCGGACATTACCTGGCCTTGTTCCACGACGATGGGAGATACTTTCGACAAGGGGGACGCGCCGAAGGCGTCTTTACGCTGTACCAAACGAACTCGGTCGATGGCGGACTGACCTGGTCCGAGCCGAGGGGGATTTTTCAATCCAGCGAGGTTCATTTATGCGAGCCTGGCGCGTTTCGCTCTCCGGACGGAAAGCAGATTGCCATGTTGCTCCGCGAGAACCGCCGCGTCAAAAACTCGCACGTCATGGTCTCCAACAATGAGGGTCAAACCTGGAGCGAAGCGCAAGAAGTCAGCGGCGCGTTAACTGGTGATCGACATGTCGCCAAATATGCTCCGGACGGGCGCCTGTTTATCTCGTTTCGCGACTATCCTCCGCGCGGCAAGCAAAGCCCCACCGGCGGCGATTGGGTGGGGTGGGTCGGAAGCTATCAGGATGTCGTCGCTGGGAACGAAGGACAGTACCGCGTTCGATTCAAAGATAATCACCACGGATGGGACTGCGCCTATCCTGGAGTTGAATTGCTTCCGGACGGAACTTTTGTCGCCACGACCTACGGTCATTGGGAGCCCGGCGAATCACCCTACATCTTGTCGGTTCGCTTTACCTTATCCGAGTTGGATCAGGAACAAGACGGGCCGAGACGTTTGCCGCGATGACTGGACTTCCGACCCAATCACATAGTTAAAAAGAACGTCACCGATCACGCTATTGATGGCCAAGCTTGGTTCTGGTGCGTTCCGCAAGTCGTCTTGTTGTAGATC
>DAOLCX010000843.1:0-1285 GCA_035327685.1 Pirellulaceae bacterium
ATGGTGCTCGATTGTACGCGATCCTCGGCAAACTGGCCAGTTCAGGGTTCGACCACTACTGTCCGCCCGCCTTGATCGCTGGAGATGCCGAAAACAACATAAAACACGTCTTCGTCGCCGACAGCTTGCATGGAGTGGATTTCGCCAGGGTCGACAATCACGGCGTCTCCAGGCGCCAGCGAGACATTTGTTCCATCGATCGACATCTCCGTCTGGCCGTGGGTGATGATGAAGATTTCCTGCATGTCTTGGTGATAGTGCGAGCGGAACGACTGTCCTGATTTGAGCCAGGACCAATTGACCATCTGCACGCGTCCGACCTGCAATTCAGATTTGCCGGCCAGGACCCGTTTCAACACTCCGGGCCGTTCGGGATTTTCGTGCGACGCCGGAGAATAAGGGATCGACTCACCGCGAATGATTTTCATAGGGTTAATGTACGGCACAAACCGCGCAATACTCAAGCCCTGCCCAAATGTGACCGTCGTGCCACTCTTGCTTGAGTCTTCGAATCAGACTCTTGTTCCCGATCACCACAAACCGTATGTCAGAGTTCAAGATTGGCGGGCTACAAGGGGGAGATCATCGAGGTGAATACTTACAAATTAACTTCCCCGGTGTAGCGCCTGCGAAGAAACAGGTGTTCAAGTAACCGTTCATGAAATGTAAGGTGCGTGGAGCAAGTCGTTCGACAAAACATGGTAGCTCGGACGAATCGATCTGCGACACTCACAGGGTTTCGATCGACAACAAGACGACACTTGCGAAACGCACCAGAACCAGGCTTGGCCATCAATACCGTGAACGGTTACGTGAAGTTCAAGGACATCTTCCCGTTATCCGAGCAGAGTTGCGATTTCTAGCGGTGAGGGCTCAACGGACTGGAAAGCCTGTGCCAAAGTCTAAAGTGGCATCACATCACGGCTTTGTCTGCCGCTCTTCGAGGAAGGCGCGGATCCCTTCTTCGGCGGCGGGGGTGGTGCGGGCAGCGGCCATCTGGGCGGCCCCGATCGAAAGCTGCGTGAATAACATTTCACCCACCGTTTCATTAAGAAGTTGCTTCGTCGCTTGAAACGACTCCCGCGCGCCGCGGGCTATCTCCATGGCGATCTCCTGAGCCTTGGCCCACACCAATGAGTCTTCAACGGCATGCGTCACCAATCCTAAATGGTAAGCTTCTGCAGCTGTGGCGGGTTGATTGGTCAACAGCAACCGATTAGCGCGAGACGCGCTGAGTCGAAAATTCAACAAGGGGACCGTCAAACCGGCTGACAATCCGCGCAGC
>DAOLCX010000844.1:0-1267 GCA_035327685.1 Pirellulaceae bacterium
GGCTAGTGCCGATCTTTTTGGGGGGGGGAAGGGGGGTGTTCGGGAATGCTTTGTGCCCCGGAGGGAGGTACCTAAATTCAACCCCAGCCCCGCCGCTGGCTGGCGGTCCGTCGGTGAACGGGGAGACACGAATTGAGATTGGTGATGAGACTGCGCCCATCCGCGATGTCGTCGGCCGTGGCCCACCTCCGGCAATGTTGCAAACAGTGGTCGAAGACAACGGCCAGCTTCTGTGGGAATCACCGACACAAGGACCACCGATAGACCTTGCAGCATTTCCTCCCGGTTTACGTTTGGCGCTGTCCGTGCGTGTTAAAGCGTTT
Organism: Pirellulaceae bacterium; assembly: GCA_035327685.1. Taxonomy (GTDB): domain Bacteria; phylum Planctomycetota; class Planctomycetia; order Pirellulales; family Pirellulaceae; genus BJ22. The sequence goes on from DAOLCX010000844.1 coordinate 324, forward strand.
ATGGAGGATCCACAAGGCGAGTTAGTTGTTCAAGCAATGGGGCCGGAACTGTCCTCATGGGCAGACCGCATCCTTGCGCAAAGTGGGTTTTCTTGGGCTGAAATGGACCGGCTGCAAATCGGTTTGTACGCCGGGGAAGGCGACGTCTATGCGCCATTGTTTCAAGTTGTCCTCAACGCACCCATTGCACCAGACCAATTGGCAACACGTTGGAACGGCGAGTGGCTGAACCATGAGCCCGACCACCCTGAATCAGCTACAAAAAGCAGGACCTGTCGAGCCGGTGAGCAAGACTACCTGGTGTGGCAAGATTTGCAGGATGACAAAGTCCAGTCATTTATGTTTGGACCATCAACGCTGGTCGCTGCGGCCCGCGACGGGGGACCGCAGCGCCCCTTGGCAGGTGTCTGGCGTCAACTGGCGGACGTCAGCGATAGCAACCGCCATTTAACGGTGATCTTTATTGCCAGCGCGCTGTTTAATGAAGCTGGTCAAAACTTGATGTCGGGACCTTGGCACAACTTGAATCGGCGCTTACGAACGGCGTTCGGCGATACGGTTCGCGGAGGTTTGATGAGCCTGCATTTCGACCAGGGAAACTACGTGGAACTGATTGTCAATCATCAGCCAGATCACACGGGCGCTGAAGTCGCAAAGTTATTGATTAGCGAACTGCGTGCGGCTCGCGACGAAGCCATCGAGGCCATTGCCGACGCGCCGGCCCACCCATACTGGAACCGCGTGCGGATGCGTTTTGGAAACATGTTGACGGACGCTGTACGACAAACTCGTGCGGGTGTCGAACGTGGCCATGTCGTCATGAACGCCTGGCTTCCCCCGGCGGGTATCCAGAACCTGTTAGCCGCCAATCGGATCGCCTAAGGGATGACTTGCGGAGAAGTCGCGGTTGCTGATATTCCCCGTGAAAGCCAACGATCCCTTCC
>DAOLCX010000845.1:0-1252 GCA_035327685.1 Pirellulaceae bacterium
CCGTGGCGGGTTGGCCCGCTTTGGCTTCCGCCATTTTCAAGACAAACGTCTGTTCTGGGCCGCCGGGAAACGAATAGCCAATCCATTGGCGACTGAACCCGATTCCCCCTCCATCCACCGCGTTCGGGGCCGGAATTGGATAAGTGTTCCACGCGCCGCGCGGGTCTCCCGTTTCCGAGACCGAGACGTTGACCGGTTTCTGTTTGGGCCCATCGTAGTAATACCAAATGCTGAACCCGAACACATCGTTGTGCATGTCGTAAAACAACTTCGGGTCGATCCCATCATTGAACTCAGACTGAGGTACGCCCTGGACATAGTCTCCATGTTTGTCATAGATAATCAATCCGCTATTGGTTCCGTGCAGAACGAACTCTTTGCCAACGGCGATTTGCGGATCGACTTGGCGGTTGCCATCCAGCGAACCGTCGAACAGAAGTATTCCATTGACCGTGCGCGGGTTCCCTCCCTGCTTGCGGACCCGCGCCGTGTCGTTTTTATTAAACGTTTCATTGCGAATCGGGTCGATCACCTCGACCCGCACGGGTTTGTCCCCCGCCTGTAACCGCGTCTGTCCCCGTCCTTGTCCTTGGACCGCCGGACATGCGACCACAAACAAGCCAATTCCGAACACGATGACGTTCAACTGCTGTTTCATCAATTCCTCCCAGTGCAAGACCTTTGGGATGTCCATTGTGAAAGTACTTCGCGAAGCGGTCAACCTGCTTTCCACAAGGCCCGGTTACGAGCATGGTGGAGTGTGCACGGAACTGAACTCAATTCTGGAAAACCTGGCGTCGGATCCAGTTCAGTGGTTGAAGATCGAGATGTTGGGGATGTCAACATTGAATGCACTCGAGTGAATTTCAACGGATTTTTGCCGGGTTAACACGGAGCGCGAATGATTCCGGTGCGGCAGTAGACTGGCAACGATTGGGTGACGCCCTGATATTGTGGGCGGTCGACGACCAGCTTGAAGCGGCGATCAAGGCCTATCAACAGGCCGTTGCGACTGAAGCCACCACGCGCGACGGATTGGTTTCGATTAGGAGTTTGTTTGCGGAAGCAATACGAATGGGCACCACACTGTGTCGATGACTTTCGCGCAGCGGTCATTGCTTGGGGGCCTCGATTCGGGTCAATACATTTGGCGGCGGCGAATCCAGCAATACGGCCCGCGGCTGGACAAGCCCTACTCCTTTCTATGATTGGATTGAGGCCGCTAATTCTTCGACCATTCCGGGAGTTTCCG
>DAOLCX010000846.1:0-1245 GCA_035327685.1 Pirellulaceae bacterium
GGACATCAGTCCGGATTTGCTCAAGGCGTTGCTTGAAGATCGCGAGGAATAATCGATGCAGCGACTTCCGTCGATTGTCATCGTCACGGCGCCCACGCGGTTTCAAGGGCTGGTCGCGCGGTGGGGAACCAAAGGCCAGGCCCGTTTTCGGCTAAATCAAGCGGCCTCCCATCGCGCCTCCGGCGAGCAGGCTGCGACCCAGGTGGCCCTCTCGGCTGCCGTGGCCGAAGCCGACTTCGATCGCTATGAGTCCGAAGACCGGCAGTACCAATCGACGCTGGATCGACTGCGCCGAGAACTCGACTTGGGGTTTCCCTTGACGGTGGTCGAGCGTCGGTTCTTGCCGACCTACGAATTCCGCAATGCGATGGTGGTGGTGGTGATCGGCCCGGACGGACTGGTGGCCAATACGGCCAAGTATGTCGGCGACTTGCCGATGGTGGGCATCAACCCCGATCCACAACGAATCGATGGCGTGCTGTTGCCATTTGATGTGGGCCAGGCACGGATGGCTGTGGAAAGTGTGATCCAGCAACGGGCCCATGAGAAACGCGTCACCATGGCCGAGGCGATTCTAGATGACGGCCAGCGGCTGCTGGCTTTCAATGATCTGTTTGTCGGACGGCGCACACACGTCTCGGCGCGCTACAATCTCAACTGGAGGCAATACAGCGAATCGCAATCGTCGAGCGGTGTGATCGTCGCCACAGGAGCCGGCTCGACTGGCTGGTTGTCAAGCATTTTCAATATGGCGCGCGGTGTCAATGCATGGACCGGCGGGGAGCCTGGGAAAACACTAAAGCTGGCTTGGGACGAACGGGCATTGGCCTGGGTGGTCCGCGAACCTTTCGCCAGTCGATTTTCACAAGCCGAACTGGTAGCCGGTATGCTGGAGTACCAGGATGAGTTGGTGCTGGAAAGTTTGATGCCGGAAGGGGGCGCGGTCTTTTCCGACGGCATTGAATCCGATTACCTTGAATTCAACAGCGGCACCACCGTGCGCATCCGCATCGCCGATCAACAAGCGAGGATTGTTGTTCCCTGATCGATCATGGAACGGGAGTCGTTCAAGGGTGCCAGCCCCCTCATCCCCGGCCTTTCTCCCCTCTGGGGGGAGAAGGGAGAAAGAAAAACAGTAGCCGTTACCGCGCGACCAGCCCTTGAATACGCGTAGGCGCCCACGAAATGAAGGGTGCGTGGAGCAAGTCGTTCGACAGAACACGTTTGCTTGGACGAATCGATCTG
>DAOLCX010000847.1:0-1242 GCA_035327685.1 Pirellulaceae bacterium
GGGCGATGGGGGACCAGGAAGTGGCACCCTCGATTCGCCGGCATGTCATGGCTCGGGCCGAAACCTGGTGGCGAAACCGTCGGGTTCAATTTGGGATGGGGATCGCAACCGGCCTGCTGGCACTTGTGGGTTTGATCGCCATTTGGAGCGGCAATACGCGCCCGCCAATTGTCCGCGAACCCTTGGATGCCGTGATTGTCAAATCGGTTGAATGGTTCGAGGAATTGATGGCGGATGAGGATTGGGAGGAAAACTTTCATCAATACATGTCGCAATATCCGTTGGACGACTTGATTCCTCGTAAACCTCGGCGGGCTCGGCCGTTTTACGGCAATTGGGGTGTCGGCACGGTCTATGACTTGTCGGACTCTTCGATTGCTGGCGCCCTGCTGTTTGTGGTGCGACCTTCGCGACATTTTGTGGATCAAGGCCGTCTGCCGACCGAACCGGTGTATGTCGATAGTCGCCATGCGGTTGGCGCCGGCGAGCACAACGGTTGTGTTTATATTTTGGTAGTGCGTGGGCGTCCGCAGGATTACCAATTGTTGTTTATGACCTCGTTGACTGACGAATAACCGGCCAGCTTTTTCTTGATTCCAGGTTTGAATTGCGCCGAGAATGTAGTATCTGACGGGCTCTCGAGCTTTCTGACTCCCTACCCAGAACAGCCTCGGATTGCAATAATAGATGATGGCTCCACCGGTCCCATCGCGACATGTTCCGAGCGACGAGTGGGCAGGCGGATGTTGGCGCCCTGACAAACAGACAAGACCATTGAGTGAAATTCATGAGCGACGAATTTTCATCTGATCCGCTGGAAGACGATGATTTTGGCGAGTTCGCCGATCCGGCTGCGTAAGCCGGTACCCCTGACAATCTAACGGACGAAGTGCTGTCAGAGTTCGATGAAGAGGATTTTGACGAGGATTTCGACGACGATTTCGAGGAGGAAATCGAAGGTGAATACGCCTTGGAGGACGACAAATATGGCGAGGAGTTTCACGAAGAATTTGGCCACTTGGAGGAAGACGAGCCGGTTGCTCTGGACGATGATCTGACGCCCGACGACTTGGACGACTGACGAATGGATTTGTGGCGCACATGTTTCAACCAGTTGATGCCAACGTATCGTTTCCGGAAATCGAACGCCTGATCCTCGAATTTTGGCGCAAAGCAGACATCTATAACAAATCGCTGCAAAAGCGTGCGCAGGGCCCCAGTTTTGTGTTCTTTGAGGGACCT
>DAOLCX010000848.1:0-1241 GCA_035327685.1 Pirellulaceae bacterium
CCAACCAATCGGAATTGGAATGGACGGCGGGCGAAATCAGACGAGTAGCCGGCGTTCGCAAAATTCAATGGGATGGGGGCCTGCAGGAGTGGCAGCCGTGAACCAGCCACGTTGGCCGGAATTAGAACGGGCGGCGCTTGAGGGCGAAGCGTCAATTTCAGCGCTGGTCAAACGGTACCCGATGCCCTTTGTCGATGGTCGGCGCGTGACCTTCGTGTTTCATGGACTGGCCGACGCGGTCTATCTGCAACATTGGGTGTTTGGTTTGGGATCGCGGATACCGTTCCATCGATTGGCCGACACTTCATGGTGGCAATTGACCATTGACCTGCCCTTGCGATCGCGGATTGAATACAAGATCGGCATCTCGCGAAACGGTCAAGAGACGTGGATCCACGATCCGTTCAACGCGAGGATTGCCCACGATCCGTTCGGCGGCAATTCGGTCGTGCAAGTCACCGGTTATGCGGAACCCGAATGGTCATTTCCTCTGGAGCAAGGACCAAACGGAACGGTTGAGACCTGGTCATTGAGCAGTCGCGCTTTTCGACAAATGCGGGAGGTCCGCGTTTACCTTCCGCCGCGGTACCGCTCAAACCGTCGTCATCGAGTGTTGATCGTGCACGATGGCGACGACTATTTGCGTTTTTCGCGATTGGGGGCCGTACTGGATAATCTGACTGTGGGGTGGGAGGTCCCGCCGCTCGTAGTAGTGTTGTTGAACCCGATAGTCCGGCTGCGCGAATACGCTGCCGACCGCCGCCATGCCGAATTTGTCGTGGAAGAGGTTCTTCCGGAAGTAGAAAAGCGGTATCCGGTGATCGCCGAACCGTCCGCGCGCTGTGTGATGGGGGCCAGTTTTGGCGGAGTGGCTGCACTGTCGACCGCTTGGTATTACCCGGGTACGTTCGACATGATGTTGCTTCAATCGGGTTCGTTTGCCTTTACCGACATCGGCCAACATCAACGCGGTCGAGTTTTCGACCCCGTCGTCGAGTTCATGAATCAATTTCGGGATCAAGTGGGCACTCCTGCCAAACGTGTCTTTTTGAGCTGCGGTGTGTACGAAAGTTTGATTTACGAAAATCGCTCGCTGGCCCCATTGCTGCAGAAGCATGGCATGGACGTCAAGTTTGTCGAAGCCCGCGATGGGCACAATTGGGAAAACTGGCGCGATCGCCTCCGAGACGGCTTAACCTGGTTGTTCCCGATCCCACTATGGTTTTATTACGAATAGTGAA
>DAOLCX010000849.1:0-1220 GCA_035327685.1 Pirellulaceae bacterium
TTGGCATGCGGCCAGCGTGATTGATGAAGCAGTGCGCAATTGTGTCAGTGTCGGGGCGGATCCAGCGCGAATCGGTATTTTGGATAACTTTTGCTGGGGTCGAACAGATCGTGCGGAAACACTGGGAACTTTGGTCCGCGCGGCGCTGGGGTGCCACGATACTGCGGTGGCTTTCGGAACGCCATTTATTAGCGGTAAAGATAGCTTGCATAATGAATTCAGTTATCAGGATGCCAGTGGCGAGCGGCAAACGATTTCAATTCCAGGTACGCTGTTGATCAGTGCACTGGGCCAGATCCAGGACGCGCGGCAAGCCGTGACGATGGACTTGAAACAGTCGGGAAATTTGCTGTTTCAGGTCGGCTGGACTCGAAGTGAACTTGGAGGTTCACATGCGCTATCGTTGCTGGGACTTCATGGTTGCGGCCGATGTCCACGAGTTGACTTTGATCACGCGCGTGAACTGTTCGCCAGATTGCATCAGGCGCTGCGAAATGGTTGGGTGCGCAGTTGCCATGACCTGAGCGAAGGAGGCTTGGCGGTCGCCTTGGCTGAAATGTGTCTTGCGGGTCGATGTGGCGCCGACGTCGACCTCTCAGGCGTACCGACACCTGGCGACAACGAGCCAATGGATGATTTCACGCTGCTGTTTGCAGAGTCCAATTCTCGCTTCGTGTGTGAAGTGGAGCCCGCTCATGCCGCGTCGTTTTCCGATTGGATGGGTCTAAAAGCCGCTCGACAAATTGGCTCGGTAACCGATTCGGGTTTTCTGGGAATTCGGCACGGCGAGAAATTGGTGTTGCGCCTCAGCGTGGACGAGATCCGCCAAGCTTGGCAAGAACCTTTAAATTGGAGTTGAAAAATCGATGGCTAACCCCCACGTACTGATCTTGCGCGCGCCCGGTACGAATTGTGAAAACGAAACTGCTTATGCCTTTGACGAGGTTGGGGCCGAGGCCGAAATTGTTCACTTAAACGTGTTGTTGGAATCGCCTGGTCGCCTGAAGTCCTTTCAGATCCTGTGTTTTCCGGGAGGTTTCAGCTATGGCGATGATGTTTCTGCCGGGCATGTAGCCGCACTCCGTATTCGAAAGTTCCTATCCCATGAGTTGGCCGACATGGTTCAGACTGGCGGGTTTGTCCTTGGGATTTTCAATGGGTTTCCAATTCTTGTCAAGAGCGGGGTTTTGTTTCCCCCGCAACAATCCGTGGCCTTTGCC
>DAOLCX010000850.1:0-1188 GCA_035327685.1 Pirellulaceae bacterium
ATAAACCAACTCCGCCGCGGATATTGGATCAGCGGGTCTTCTTGTGAACGCCAACAGAATGGATATTCGTGCTGATAAACCTCCTGGTGGAACAGCCGCCCGGATTCTTTTAGCTGTCGGATAATCGGCTTGTCGGCGTCTTTCACCCACAACCCAGCGAAATTGCCGGCGTCGGCCGTCATTTTCCCCGATGGATCAACCGCGCAAATCATTTCGGGACCTTCGCCTGGCAAAAACCGAGCTTGTTCTCGCTGCAACAACTCGAAATCGACTTCGCCAAAAGCAGGTGCCTCGTGAACCGCCCCGGTGCCACTTTCCGTCGTCACGAAATCGGCGGACGTAATCCGCCACGCGACATGCTGCTGGCCGCCATTAACAAGCCTGCCGACCCGGTTCCCATCTCGTCCGTAAAAGAAATCAAATGGTGGAACGTAGCGCAGTCCGAGCAACTCGCGGCCGGGACAAGTGGACTCGATTTGCAACGGCCGCTTCACTTTTTGGGCCAATGTCTCCACCAGACATTCAGCCATCAGAAGATGTTGATTGGTTTCAGCGTCCCAAACTGTAGCGTAGTTGATATCTGGATGAACCGCTGCAAACTGGTTGCTGGGCAGTGTCCAGGGTGTCGTCGTCCAGATCAGCAAACTGGTTCCTGGCCGATCCACCAGAGGGAACAACACAAACACACTGGGGTCGGCCACGGAACGATAGCCTTGGCCCACTTCGCCGCTGCTGAGGGCCGTGCCACCTTGCGCCCACCACCACACGATCTTGTGGCCTTGGTACAACAAACCCCGATCAAACAGGGTTTTCAGCGACCACCACACCGATTCGACATACGATTGATGATACGTGACATAGGCGTCGTCGAGGTGAATCCAAAAGCCGATTCGCTCTGTCAATTCTTCCCATTGCCGCATGTACTGCCAAACGCTCTTTTGGCAACGGTGGATAAATGGCTCAACTCCAAATGCCTCAATCTCTTCTTTGGAGTGAATGCCCAGTTCCTTGCAGACCTCGACTTCAACCGGCAAGCCATGCGTATCCCAACCGGCCTTGCGCAAACAGCGGTATCCGCGCATCGTACGATAACGCGGAAACAAGTCCTTCATGGCGCGGGTGAGACAGTGGCCCGGATGGGGTTTACCATTGGCGGTCGGGGGTCCCTCAAAAAAAACAAAACTGGGG
>DAOLCX010000851.1:0-1176 GCA_035327685.1 Pirellulaceae bacterium
GAACAGATCGCCGGTCCAGCCTTGCGCGCCTTGGGATTGGGGACGGCGTTGACGCACATGGAGTGGTTCTTGCAACCCGACGGAACAGCGGTGATTTCCGAAGTTGCCGCGCGCCCTCCCGGCGCGCAATTCACGACCTTGTTGTCATACGCCCATAACCTCGACTTTTATCGAGCCTGGGCCAGATTGATGATACACGATCATTTCCAGCCACCCGCTCGGCCGTTTGCGGTGGGTGCAGCCTATTTGCGCGGAATGGGGCACGGAAAAGTGGCCAAAGTGCACGGATTGCAAGCGGTGGCCCGCGAATTGGGAGAACTGATCGTCGAGGCGAAAATCCCTCAACTTGGGCAATCACCCACGGGCCATTATGAAGGTGAAGGCTATGTTGTGATCCGACATCCTGAAACTCGAGTGGTGGAAGAGGCACTGCATCGCATTGTCACCTCGGTTCGCGTGGAATTGTCGGCGGTGGGTTAGAACCCACTATCTCAGATCATGGGTCTAAGACAAATAGCGAGCGCACACTTGTTACCGCGAGTCATTTTGGGGCTCGGTTGGCTGGTCTGGTTGTCCTCCCCAACTTGCGAGGCTGAGTGCCGCGCTCAAGAACAACCTTCCCAGTACGTGTCTATCGCGAAGGAAATCGCAAACTGGCTCGATTCCGTCGCCATACGTGACGGTGACGCGATGCGTTGGCCCATCGTACCGGACGAGTCGGAGCGATCGGTGGATCATCTTTACGGAGGGACAGCTGGTATCGTGTTGTTCTATCTGGAACTCCATGCGGCTACCGGTGAGGACCAATTCCTGGAGGTGGCACGAGCAGGAGGGAAAAGGCTGGTACGTTCAGTTGCCGAACTTGAGCCCGGATCAGACCTCGGCCTGTTTACCGGCGCCGCCGGAATTGGTTTTGTCTTGAATCGACTTGATGCATTGCATCCGGACGAAACTTATCGCCAGGCCGCACATCGCATGTTTGAATTTCTGATAGCACACTCGAACATTGGCGACTTCGAAGGCCGTCAGGTGGCGGCGTGGAACGAAGTGACCGATGTGATCGGCGGTACGGCAGGCATCGGCATGGACCTTCTCGACGTATTTGCCAAATCCGGGGAGGCGGCCCCGGTTTTATGGGGGATTGCCGCCGGGGGAGGGTTGTTTGGGGGGGGGGAA
>DAOLCX010000852.1:0-1138 GCA_035327685.1 Pirellulaceae bacterium
ATGTTGCAGTGCTACGACCGAGTATCTGACGATCGCTTGCCGACCTGGCTGAGGAATGCAAATCCCAATGGACGCTGTTGGCGCTGGATCGACGATCGTTGGACGACGGATGACGTCGCGGTGAATAGTTAGGGAGCTGAATCACAAATGACTCACAACCTTTCCATGCGTGACGTCGCTTTTGTTGACTCTCATACGGGAGGGGAGCCGACGCGGGTGATCGTCAGCGGTGCGCCAGACTTGGGTATCGGCGACCTCGCGGAACGGCGGGGCCGATTCGCGCAAAACCATGACGACTTTCGCCGCGATGTGATCCTGGAACCGCGGGGATCGGATATTCTGGTCGGTGCGTTGTTGTTGGAACCGGTCGATTCTCAATCTGCCGCTGCGACCATATTCTTCAACAATGTCGGTTGCCTGGGAATGTGTGGCCACGGCACCATTGGTTTGATGGCGACCCTGGCCTACTTGAACCGAATTCAGCCCGGCTACCACCGGATTGAGACGCCAGTCGGTTCCGTCGAGACGATGTTGCATGATCGGAATCGGGTCAGCGTTACCAACGTGCCAAGTTACCGGTTTCGACACGGCGTGGCGCTCGATGTCCCCGACGTCGGGCAAGTTTCCGGCGATATCGCTTATGGCGGCAACTGGTTTTACCTGGTCGAACTCCCCGGGGAAGAGATTTCCTTGCGTCGGTTGGACAGATTAATGGGCATAGCCGTGTCAATTCGCCGAATGTTGGACCACTTAAAGATTCGGAGCGAGAACGGCCAGTTGATCGATCATATTGAGTTGTCTTCGGGAGACCGGAACTTCGTTCTCTGTCCTGGCGGAGCATACGATCGTTCGCCGTGCGGGACAGGTACCAGCGCCAAAGTCGCCTGTCTCGCGGCCGAGGGGCGACTGGCCGAAGGAGAAACGTGGCGACAAGTCAGTGTGACAGGAAGCTCTTTCGAAGCGGTGTATGCCAGGTCCCATGGACAACGTGGAGTGATTCCAACGATCACCGGCACGGCCTTTGTGACGGCGGAAGGGCGTTTGTTGTTCGATGAGCGCGATGACTTACGGAAGTTGTGAATCCATCACTCGTCATCAACCGTTGTCGGTGGCAAGGCGTCTTCTGGCAAATCGAATT
>DAOLCX010000853.1:0-1070 GCA_035327685.1 Pirellulaceae bacterium
CGACCAACTTCCCTTCATAGGGCGACTCGACATCTGTCGTGGCTTTGTCGGTTTCCATCACATACAACGGCTCGTCGCGGCGGACATCATCGCCAGGCTTCTTGAGAAACTCAACCAACAGAGCTTCCTGCAAGCCTTCGCCCAATTGAGGAATCCGTACAGAAATGATCGGCATGGGTGTTAGCTCTCCAAAGTCCGTTTGATGGCGGCGACTACTTGGGCCGTATCTGGTAACGCAGCGTACTCGTAGATGGGATTGTAACCGATATGGACGTCGGGCTTGGCAACCAATTGCGGGGCGCTGACCAACAGGCTGAAGGTCTCTTCGTCACCTACCAGCGAACTGATGATCATCTGTCCGACACTACACGATTCGCCGTCTTCCTGCACGACCACCAACCGCCCAGTTTTTTCCAAGGACTTGACCACAGCCGCCCGGTCCCAAGGGACGATCGAACGGAGATCGATCACTTCGACCTCGGCTTCATCTTCTACTGCTTGGGCAGCGGCCAACGCCTGTTCGGTACAATTCCCCCAGGCCACCAATGTCACGTCATCTCCGAAACGCCGGACGCGCGCTTGACCAAATCCGACGGCAGGCACCTCGCTCGGACAATCCATTTGCAACCTGAACAGGTGTTTGGGAATCAAGAAGATCGTCGGATCATCGGCATGCATGGCTGTCCACATCAACCCGGCAGCGTCTTCGGGAGTGCTGGGGACCACCACCCGCAATCCGGGGATGTGGGCAAATAGCGATTCGTTGGCTTGGCTGTGCCACAGCGACCCGCCCGGCAAATAGGCTCCATAAGGCGCATAAATGACGGTGGGACAACTCCACTCGCCAAACGTCCGCCACCGCAAAGTGGCCAGGTTTTGCCCGATCTGATTCCAAGCCGGACCGACGAAATCAATAAACTGCAATTCAAATACCGGCTTCATGCCAAAGCTCGCCATACCGCATGCCACCCCGCAAATCGTGGCTTCCGCCAACGGCGCGTTGAACACGCGGTCGGGAAATGTGTCGGAAAGGTCCGCTGTCAGTCGAAATACGCCCCCTTTAGGGTCCT
>DAOLCX010000854.1:0-1057 GCA_035327685.1 Pirellulaceae bacterium
TCTATCTGGTGATACTGGGGTAAGCTGACTTCGCGTGGAATCATCACGCACCATTGAATCCACGGTTCACGCATAACTTCCAATGGTCCCGGCGAGTAATGGGAGATCGAATGCCATACTACTTGACCGTTGATCGTCACGCTGTCGAACGAATGTTCGCGCCCCTGGATAAACTGTTCCAGCAACACAGGACGTTGAGTGCCAGGCTGCAAGCTGTTGAGGCATTCCGCCAATTGCGCGGTATTCTCACAGCGATATGTCGCCTTCGACCCGGCACCATCCGGCGGTTTGACGACAAGTGGAAATCCATGGTGTTCGGAAAATGCCATGCCGGCCGCAACTGAATCGACCAGTTGGTATGCTGCACAAGGAATATGACGTTGTCGAAAAACCGATTTCATTTCCGCTTTGTCGCGAAAGCGATGGGCCACTTGTTGAGAAATACCGGGTATCCCCATGCGGTCGCGGATGGCGCCCAGCGGTTCCTGAATCTGTTCCAGCATTCCGAGCAAACGATCTACAGACCCCAAATGTTTGGCCATGGCGGTCACTCCATGTTGGAGTGACTCCAATTCGATATTGGGAACACGATAATGGCCTGCTAGGCGTTGTCGGATGTGTGGGGGCAGCTTTTCTTCCGGATCGCAACTTACCAAACCCAATCGCGATTCACTGGTTGTCGCGGCAGCCAAAATAAATCGTTCGGTCGCCTCCATCAAATACGGGGCGACAAATACTACGTTCTTCATCACCAGCTCCCTTGCGATTCGGTACTGACCAGCGTGCGACCTGCCACGGGCAACTTACGCCATCCGCGCACGATTTCTCGGCATGGTACATTCAAGCCTCCGCCCGGGATCAGCGTTGCTTCACACATATGCCTTGCCCGGCGATGATCCATTCTAAACTGCGGACTTGTTCAGGTCAGTCGGCCAGGGGAAAAACTGTGTGTTGGAGACCGCTCGGCAGCGTCCAGTTCTTATTTGGCGACGGCAGTGCACGATTCTTGAGCAATCAAGCGACCGACGCCCTACCCGCGCTGGCGGCGAAATCACAC